>NZ_CAWQMW010000145.1:0-30831 GCF_963895965.1 Xenorhabdus sp. PB30.3
AAGATAAATATAAATAAAGCTAAAAAGCACCTCCTATTAACAGATGCATTTAAAAATCAAAAATCACTTAATAATATACTCAAAATTCAAAAAGTTAGAATACATTACACGATTACCATCACTTGTCACAATAAAGTAATAAAGTGTTATTTCTTTCCCTGCTGGGAGCTTATCATAGGGTATAAAAAATCTAAAATTATGTCCCTGACTAGATTCCATTACATATTCATATAATATAGAATCTGATACAGGCATATCATCTTGTAACTCAGAGAAAAAAACTATTCTATCAATAAGTTGTACTCCTGTATAGGATGGTACATCCACTTCAAATTGCTCTCCAGCTCCTTTATACAGTTTTCCATTAATCAGTTCCGGAATTATTGGTTTAGGAAGAAAATCACCGAAACCTTTAGAATAAGGTAATATGATATAAGCTCTATCCCCCATATATGCCATGTCTAAAAGAAGGAAGCACGCAGCAGATAGCACCTTATCTTTTTTAGGGTAAGCACGGAAGCTAATATAACCTAAATCATCACTATTAATAATAATAACACTATGATCTCCATGAGGCCTAATATCAATAATTTTAAGGGGTAAACCATCATGATCCGGGTCATTTGTATATACAAAATCTTCCATTTTATTTTTATAAAAAATATAGAACATCGCAGGGGTTCTCTTCAATGGCTCCCCAGTCTTATTTTTTAAGTTTACAAAATAAGTAAGATAGGTATTTCCATTATCAGTCGGATTATTATTTTCTATAGGAGTTTCTATAATTTTTTTATCTAAAGTTAAAAACCCTCCTGAGTTTATATCAAATTCATTAGCATAATATGTAATTTTTACTGGTATACCCACAGAAGGACTCAACACATAAGATACACTGCCTACTGAACTTATAGAGTTACTTACTCGTAAAAAGAATGATTGTGTGAAAAAATCACCATTTGAATTTAATGTTGGAGAGCCTGGATAATCTGGGTCTACCATTAATCCATTAAGACTTTCTAACTTAATAGAGAAATTGGACGGCAATTTTGTTTTTGATGAAATTTTAACATCTAAAATAATACCTTGACCAACTACAACATCTGCACCATTAGGAACAGATAAAAATATATCCATCGACATATTATCACCTCATATTTTTAATTGAATCATTCAGTAAAATAAAAACACACATAGATAAAAAAGATTAATATGCATAATTTACTTTTTATCCACTAGTGAAAATTAAGCAATATAACAACCAAATTGCATAATGAAAAATAGTTATCAGGTGATAACCAACCATCCAAAATAAAGACCTATAAAAATTAAATAAGACCATTGTTACATTCAAAAATATATAACTTTCCGGTGGTTTTTACATTTAAATTTCGCAATCCATAATTAGTATGTTATTAATTATTTGAAAAACCATGAAAATAGCATCTATATTTTACTTCACATGCTCAATAATATAACCTGACCATTTCCAACAGATATATAATAATTAACTGATTTATATTATTAATAATTATGGTGATAAACAATGAAAATCAACCTCAATAATCTGGTAACTGAAAGCCGTAATCCTGCCAGTGCTCATATTGATGAGTTATCGACACTGGATATGCTGCGTGTCATTAACGATGAAGATAAAAAAGTTGCTCTTGCTATTGAGCAGACGTTACCTCAAATTGCTCTCGTCGTGGATAAAGTGGCAGAGGCTTTCCGTCGTGGCGGGAGATTGGTTTACTGCGGTGCAGGTACATCGGGGCGATTAGGAATTCTGGATGCCAGTGAATGCCCGCCAACCTATGGCACCAGACCAGAACAGGTTGTCGGTTTAATCGCTGGCGGGCATAAGGCTATTCTGAAAGCGGTAGAAAATGCGGAAGATAACCGGCAACTGGGCACAGATGATCTTAAGGAACTACACTTTAGTAAAAAAGATGTACTGGTCGGAATTGCCGCCAGTGGCCGGACTCCCTATGTATTAGGTGCGATGGAATATGCGGTATCCATAGGAGCAACTGTCGCCTGTATTAGTTGCAATCCTGACAGCCCGATGACCCGGCTGGCTGATATCGCAATTACACCGGTTGTCGGGCCGGAAGTTGTCACCGGTTCTTCCCGTATGAAAGCAGGTACAGCGCAAAAGCTAGTACTGAATATGGTCACAACCGGTGCCATGATCCGTACCGGCAAGGTATATAGCAATTTGATGGTGGATGTTGAAGCCACTAATGCTAAGTTAATCGAACGGCAAAAAAATATTGTGATGGCAGCTACCGAATGCAACAGAGAAGCGGCAGAACAAGCCCTAATTGCCTGTAACGGTCACTGCAAAACTGCAATTGTGATGATTCTATCGGGGAGCAGTGCCGAAGAAGCCCGAATGTTATTAACAAAACATCAGGGATTCATCCGGCCTGCGATTTCAACAGTCCGATAGTGATTACCTTTTCCCTATATAGGTATCGATGGTAAGGGTGCTAAATGGCTAAAATTAATCCGAATATGTTGCCTGAAATACTCAGCGCCATTGGCGGGGCAAGTAATGTCATACAGTGCGGTAATTGCATGACCCGCCTGAGGTTAACATTACGTGATGATTCAATCGTCGATAAAGCAAAACTAAAACTGATCCCCGGCGTTCTGGGTGTAGTCGAAAGTAATGAGCAGCTTCAGATTGTTCTTGGCCCCGGCAAAGCCCAGACAGCCGCAGAGATGATGAATGAGTTATTAAGTTCTGCCGGGCATCCGGCCCCGGAACACCATTCAGCAGATTTGAAAGATATTGCTTCTTCCAATAAAAAACACCTCAAGGAGAAGCAAACCAGCTCAATCCATAAGTTCCTTGCTAGATTTGCCACTATTTTTACACCACTGATTCCGGGTTTTATTGCTGTCGGGCTGTTACTGGGGATCGCCACTTTATTGGAGCAAATTTTTATTCAGGGCGTTGCACAACCTAATGCTGTGCTGGTTGAAATGATCGGCTATATGAAGATTTTCAGTAAAGGGATGTTCACTTTCTTCAGCATTTTGATTGGCTATAATGCGCAGAAGGCATTCGGTGGTTCAGGTATTAATGGTGCGATTATCGCTGCTCTGTTTATTCTGGGTTATAACCCCGATGCCACCAGTGGCTTTTATTCCGGTATCAGTAATTTCTTTGGCTTCGCTATCGACCCACGGGGAAATATTTTCGGGGTATTGATTGCCTGTATTCTGGGAGCTTGGGTTGAGAAGCAAATACGCAAAATTATACCGTCTGATCTGGATATGATCCTGACTTCCGCCATCACGCTACTGATTATGGGTGCAGTGACTTTTATCGTGATTATGCCGATCGGGAGTTACCTGTTTACGGCAATGTCATGGCTTTTCACCAATCTGAATGGCAATCCGTTCGGGACCGCTGTTTTAGCCGGATTGTTCCTGATAGCCGTGATGTTTGGTGTGCATCAGGGCTTTATACCGGTTTATTTTGCTCTGGTGGAAACACAGGGCTTTAACTCCTTGTTTCCGGTTCTGGCGATGGCCGGAGCCGGGCAGGTTG
The DNA here is from genome assembly GCF_963895965.1 of Xenorhabdus sp. PB30.3. Classification (NCBI taxonomy): domain Bacteria; kingdom Pseudomonadati; phylum Pseudomonadota; class Gammaproteobacteria; order Enterobacterales; family Morganellaceae; genus Xenorhabdus; species Xenorhabdus sp. PB30.3. Next base: position 3,560 of record NZ_CAWQMW010000145.1, read on the forward strand.
GTTCTGCTCTCGCGTTATATGCCAGAGCGAAAAAAGATTCATTGCTGCGTATTCAAATCAAAGGCGCCATTATTCCGGGTTTTCTGGGAATTGGTGAACCTTTAATCTATGGCGTGACTCTGCCCCGCATCAAGCCTTTTGTAACGGCCTGTTTTGGTGGTGCAATCGGCGGCTTCTTTATCGGGCTGATTGCCTGGCTAGGTGTACCTGTCGGCCTGAATACGGTCTTTGGCCCCTCCGGTATAGTCGCTTTGCCCTTGATGACATCCCTGACAGGAATATTCACGGGAATGGCGGTATACGGTGCGGGGCTGATTGTTGCGTATATCAGCGGCTTTGTGCTGACGTTCTTCTTCGGCAGCACAAATATTGATTTAAGCTGATTCAGTTAATCCAGATCAATGGCACACAGGCTGCTGTCAAAAGCCCCATCACGATATTGAAAGTAAACCATGCTGTACGGCCTTTTAACAGGCGACCAATCATGACACCGAGATTCAGCCATACCAAGCCTGTGGCTATATTACTGAGTATCATCACTACGCTGATGACCCAAATAGAGTGGATATATAAATCTCCGGCTAAGCTGTAACTGCTGACAGATCCTAATCCCATCATCCATGCTTTGGGGTTCAGAAACTGTAATAACCAGCCCTGATAGCCTTTAAGAGGTGTTCCGAGGGATTGTGCATCCAACTGTTTATACTGTGCTGTTACGGTTTTCCAGGCCAGCCAGAGTAAGTACAAACTACCGAGCACTTTCAAACCTGTGTGTACAGCCGGATAGACCAACAATAACGCCGCAACACCAAACGCAGATAATAGCAGGATGGTCTGCATTCCAATTACCATTCCCAGAAAAAGTATTAACGAGCGGCGGAATCCAAAATTGGCACCCGATGTTGTCATTAACATATTATTCGGGCCGGGTGTAATCGCGGAGATAAACATAAATGTACTGAGTGAGAATAGCAGGCTGGCGGTCATGAGTTGCGTTATCCCTTAATGATTGTCATTTTCTTTCAAGGAAAATAGCAGTATGTTATTTAGCGCACAAGGTGAGTTATACCCGTTTTCGAAGTGTGTAATTCAACTTGGAAGATGCAGGGTATATATGGAGAACAAAATGATTATCCCGTGGAAACAAATAGAACCTGATACTTTACGTAACTTAATCGAGAGTTTTGTCTTACGGGAAGGCACTGATTATGGTGAATCGGAAAAAACGCTGGAGCAAAAAGTACAGGATGTAAAACGCCAGCTTGAACGGAACGAAGTCATTCTGGTCTGGTCTGAATTGCACGAAACTGTCAATATCATGCCTAAGGAGCAGTTTCGTCCGTAAGCTGATTCTTTTTATACCCTTTTCGGCTCAATAGCATTTCATTCAATTTTTGTATGTTCTATTGGCATTGTTTTATTGGTACTGCTTTATTGGCTCAAAATTGCTGGTTACGAGAAAGATCATCCCAACTGTTTTTTTACTGATAAGGAGTCTGTTCTTATGTCTGCCAAACACCCTGTCATTGCCATAACCGGTTCCAGTGGAGCCGGAACGACAACCACCAGTGTGGCATTCCGCAAGATTTTCCAACAACTGGGTATTACCGCTGCTCTTATCGAAGGGGATAGCTTTCACCGTTATACCCGTCCCGAAATGGACGCAGAAATACGTAAAGCAAAAGAACAAGGGCGGCATATCAGCTATTTCGGCCCGGAAGCGAATGATTTCCAGATGCTGGAAAAAGCATTTTCTGATTATGGCGAAACAGGCGCAGGACGCTGGCGGAAGTACCTGCATACGTATGATGAAGCGGTTCCCTACAATCAGGTTCCGGGCACGTTTACCCCGTGGGAGCCACTACCATCAAATACCGATATGCTATTTTATGAAGGTTTACACGGTGGTGTTGTCACTCCACAGCATAATGTCGCCAGCTGCGTGGATCTGCTGATTGGTGTTGTTCCCATCGTTAACCTTGAGTGGATACAGAAGCTAATTCGTGATACCAGCGAACGCGGACATTCAAGGGAAGCTGTGATGGATTCTGTGGTACGTTCAATGGACGATTATATCCGCTATATTACGCCCCAGTTTTCCCGCACTCATATCAATTTCCAGCGTGTTCCTACTGTCGATACCTCCAACCCATTCTCTGCCAAAGCAATTCCCTCCTTAGACGAAAGCTTTATCGTTATTCGTTTCCGCGGTCTGAGCCAAATCGATTTTCCTTATTTACTGGCAATGCTTCAGGGTTCGTTTATTTCCAGTATAAATACTATCGTTGTTCCGGGTGGTAAAATGGGGCTGGCAATGGAGTTAATTATGGCGCCGTTAGTTCAGCAATTACTTGAAGGCAAAAAAATATCCTGAATATTGCCCGCTATTTATTTATCGATAATGCAGGTAACAAAAAATAATGTTACCTGTGATAAAACATCAATTATTCACTCATTTATAAATGAAAATGTAGTAAATCAGGCTTTTCAAATAGAATTCTGGCTATTTGTTAACTGGTTTTATATGCTGAAGCGATACAGGAGGAGACATAATCCTTTTCCTGTGTTACAAACAGTGCTACACGTGAAACGGGCAAGTTTTATGGGCTCGGAGCAATGCATCGACATGCTGCTACCCTGAGATTCCCATATAAAATTCCTGCTTGTCAGTTTTTCAGCAAGTTAATATGTTAATCTATTGACTTTATAAAGCCAGCCTGATGAGAAACGATCCGTTTCTCTGACCATAAAGGCGGAAATAACAACAGAGGATAAAGCGAATGGTTCTCGGCAAGCCACAAACAGACCCTACTCTTGAATGGTTTTTGTCACACTGCCATATTCACAAATATCCATCCAAGAGCACGCTTATTCATCAAGGTGAGAAGGCAGAAACGCTTTACTATATTGTTAAAGGTTCAGTTGCTGTTCTAATAAAAGATGAAGAAGGTAAAGAAATGATCCTCTCTTATTTAAATCAGGGGGATTTTATTGGTGAACTTGGATTGTTTGAAGAAGGGCAAGAGCGTACAGCATGGGTGCGAGCTAAAAGCGCCTGCGAAGTGGCTGAAATTTCCTATAAGAAATTTCGCCAGTTAATTCAGGTTAATCCTGATATTTTAATGCGTTTATCTGCTCAAATGGCAAGCCGTTTACAAACAACGTCAGAAAAAGTAGGAAACCTTGCATTTTTGGATGTTACAGGCCGTATTGCCCAAACATTGCTGAATCTGGCTAAACAGCCTGATGCAATGACTCATCCTGATGGTATGCAAATCAAAATTACACGTCAGGAAATCGGGCAGATTGTCGGTTGCTCCCGTGAAACAGTCGGTCGCATTCTGAAAATGCTGGAAGATCAAAACCTGATCTCTGCGCACGGCAAAACTATTGTCGTTTACGGAACACGTTAGTTCCTGAAATCGCGCTTGAATTAGGCCAGTGCATCCCATCGCGCACTGGCTTTTTGTTTTTCATCACTCAGCTCCCTTCATTCCCCTGCTAAGAAATGAAACCCGCAGACGCATAAATAAATTAGGCGCCATAACCTGATTATGGGTATTACACAAAAGCTGATGTGAAAAATAGCCGAAAGAGGAATTAAATAGTTTTCGTTAGTATTTCAGAAAATTATTCAGTAAGTCATGCCCCTGTTCACTCAGAATGCTTTCCGGATGAAACTGCACGCCTTCTAGAGGTAAAGTACGGTGACGTATTCCCATTATTTCATCCACATTACCATCATGCTGGCTCCATGCGGTGACTTCAAAAGAAGCCGGTAATGTTTCTGCCGCAACAACTAAAGAGTGGTAGCGGGTTACTGTCAGCGGCCGGTTCAGTCCTTTGAATACACCCTGCTGATTATGGTGAATTAAGCTGGTTTTACCATGCATCACTTCACGAGCTTTAACAACACTCGCACCAAAGGCTTGTCCAATCGCCTGATGCCCGAGACACACGCCCAGAATCGGCAATTTCCCGGCAAAATGAGAGATAACCTCCAGTGAGATCCCGGCGTCATCCGGCGTACAGGGACCCGGAGAGATCACCAAATGGGTCGGTGCCAGCTCTTCGATATCTTCAAGCTGTAGCTCATCATTACGTTTAACTAAAACACGCGTCCCTAACTCACAAAAGTATTGATATAAATTGAATGTAAAAGAGTCGTAGTTATCTATTATTAATAGCATAGGATCACATCCTACTGATTTTTATAGTTTTATATATTGCTTTGCCCTATTGGGCACTGTGCGTTATGTATTACGGTAAAATCAGGTAAATCAACGTCAACGATAGCAGGACACTCATCATACCACATAAGCTACTTTAAAATAGGGTCGGGGACCAGAGGAGTGAACCATGGTTGTAGGAGTGATGAAAAAGAATTGAGGGAGAGACGGTATTTTTAAAGGTCTGACACTTCGGAAAAGTGTAATAACAGGCAAATACCGCCGATGTTCTAATTTACAGGTAAAAAACGCTGTTTTCTCATCAGGGTTACTGAGAAACCACCTTAGCAGAGAGGATCATTATTGGTTTAACCGGAACATTCTGATAAGGACCAACATTTTCTGTTTTGACCTGAGAAATCTTGTCAACCACATCCATCCCTTTTACGACTTTACCAAAAACAGCATAACCAAAATCACGCTGACCATGGTCAAGGAAGGCATTATCCGCCACATTGATAAAAAACTGGCTGGTTGCACTATCTTTATCTGCGGTACGTGCCATTGCTATCGTGCCACGCAGGTTACGCAACCCATTATCAGCTTCATTTTTGATAGGGGCTTTGGTTGCTTTCTGCTTCATATCTTTTGTAAAGCCGCCGCCCTGAACCATAAAGCCGGGGATGACACGATGGAAAATAGTGTTGTTATAAAACCCCTCATCCACATACTCAATGAAGTTCTTTGTGGTGATTGGTGCTTTATCGCCATTCAGCTCAAGCTCTATTTCACCCGCTGATGTCACCAGCTTTACATAAGTTTCGGCAGCCAGTGCTGGGGCAGCCATCACGCTAATAGCACATGCCGTTATAAGCGGCACAAAAATACGTTTAAACATTGATGGTTCCTTTATTCTCGAGGTCAATAACAAAACTCATAAAATCAGTAAAACGCATTAAGTGTAATTCCCCACCAAGCAAAGTGGCAAAGATTTACTCATTTTTACGAGTAATAATGCGCTTTACTGAATAATATCATCCAGATAAATATTATCTTCTCATATTTAGGATAGTGTTTATTTTCCGAATAACACCTGCCTTGATATGTATTCATACAAATTAGGCTAAAAAGCGTTGTTAGACCGAAATAAATTGTAATATAAGCGGAATGGTAATCAATGCGACCAGAAGTGAAATGATGATAGAGAGCGAAATGACTTCCTGCCTGAAATTATATGCTCTGGCGAAAATATAAACACCGGCGCCGATAGGTTGTGCAGCCATAACAACAGCAACAATAAACCAAATATTATTGAGTTGCTGCATACCAAATAAGTAATAAGCACAAATAAAAGTCACCCACGGTTGTATTCCTAATTTCAGTAATAACATCGGGGCCACCAATTTTAGTGCATCTCTATTAACGTGCTCTTTTAAGTTAAAGCGGGACAACCCTAACCCCAATGCAAATAATGCCGTTGGCCCTGCTGCATTTGCCAGAAAGTGGGTAAAAGACTGTAAAAATTCCGGCAGTGGGAGCCTAAACGCCACAAAGATCAATCCTGCAATAACTGAAACAGTTAGTGGGTTGGTAAAGGTTGTTTTTAATGCTTTCGCTATACTGTAGAAAAAAGAAATTCTGCCATTAGCGCTGTGCCGCGTGGTAGTCATATCATAGCTAATGATAACCGCTATGATGGCAGGTATATTGTGTAAAATCGTCGCGATTGCCGCCGGAAGGGCTGCGGGTTCCCCATAAATAGAGAGTAATATTGGGATGCCCATATATCCCGTTGTGCCATAACAGGCTCCCATACTTAAAATTGAAGACTGAGGAAAACCAACCCCCATAAACTTTGCGATGACAGTTCCCATAGCATAGACAATGCAGATCCCGGCTAAACTGGCTCCGATAAATCCCCACTGTTCTAACTCATTGATATCTGAACGCGCAATAGAAAGAAATAATAAGGCTGGCAGAGCGATGTAGAGAACGTAATCATTAATTAATTTATCGGAATTACCGCTATCAGGGCGCAGACGACCAAAACAGTATCCAATCAGTATGATGAGAAATATAGGAATAACGATCATAAACATTGAATCACTCCTATGCAGGTCAAAGTTCTTTTTTGCCAATATTGCGATAACGATTTAATTTTGTTAAATAAATAATTCCTTTCTTATCATTGAATTTATCAATGATGGCAATGCAGAGGTGCCCTATGGAGCAGAATATGCGTGCTGATCGTCTGGATGGCCGACAAGTCACATTTGAACAATTACGAGCATTCGTCTTCGTCGCCAAACACGGAGGATTTACCCGTGCAGGAGAAGAATTAGGAAGAACTCAATCTACACTTAGCCTGAGTATTAAACGACTTGAAGAAGATATTGGCTGCCGTTTAATTAATCGACGACAAGGGCAGATTATTGGTTTAACTAATGAAGGAAAACAACTCTTACCCGTAGCAAAAGATATTTTATTTCGCATGACACAAGCCCTGCACTCAGTAAAGTCATTTCAGCTAAGAGGCAGGATCGCTCTCGGTGTGCCGGATGATTTCAACATAAAAAACCTACACCAGGCTATCTCATGGTGTCTAGAAAAAAATCCGGGGTTAAAGATAGAAATTACGGCAGCGCCCTCTCCGATACTCTCGGCTATGACTGAAAAGCAACAATTGGATGTGGTTATTCTTAAAAGTGTGGAAGGAAAATCAATCAATACTGAGACTGAAACACTTCTTCAAATTGAGCCATTACACTGGGTTGCCTCAAAAGATTTATATTTCAATGAACTACAGGAAATACCATTAGTGACTTTTTCTGAAGGATGTGTCATCAGAGCGTGTGCTATTAAGGCACTGGAAGATATGAATAAGCCCTATTTTTTGGCATATGTCAGTGCCTCATTTAGTAATATCAGCAGTGCAATACAACATGGTTTGGGAATCGGGTTATTACCGGACAGTGCCATAACTGATGATTTATGCATTTTATCTTCTAAGCATGCTGTCCCCGGCGTTCCGGCAATTCAGCTCGCTCTTAAAATTGTCACTCAAGGTGAACTGTACACACTTTTTGCTGAATATCTGCGCCGTTCACTGGCAGAATCTTGATCTCTGCTTAGCAGCAATAAGGGCAGTAAAAAGTTAACCTGTCCACAAGCCGCTGCTCTCGCTATAATCACCGCGCTGTTTTTCGTGTATTCCGCAGGGAGATAACCATTTTGACCATCAAAAACTATAACTATCACATGACCCACTTTGTCACGAGTGCGCCAGACATCCGCCACCTGCCTCCGGAGACGGGCATTGAAGTCGCGTTTGCCGGTCGGTCAAATGCAGGTAAATCCAGTGCCCTGAATGCACTGACCCGGCAAAAGGGCCTCGCCCGTACCAGTAAAACACCCGGACGTACCCAGCTGATTAACCTGTTTCAGGTAGAGGAAGGCGTACGCCTTGTTGACCTGCCGGGTTATGGCTATGCACAGGTGCCAGAGGAGATGAAAATCAAATGGCAGAAAGCACTGGGTGAATATCTCCAGAAACGTGAGTGTCTGCAAGGTCTGGTTGTGTTGATGGATATCCGTCACCCGCTGAAAGATCTGGATATGCAGATGATCGAATGGGCCGTTGTGATGCAGGTTCCTGTCATGGTTCTGCTGACCAAAGCCGATAAACTGGCATCAGGCGCACGTAAAAGTCAGTTGAATAAGGTACGTCAGGAGCTGGCATTTTTGGAAGGTAACATCCAGATTGAGTATTTCTCTGCTCTGAAAAAAATCGGTATCGATAAACTTGAACAAAAACTTGATACTTGGTTCAGCCAGCCTGCTATTGAGGTGGAGTAATTTCCACCTTTTTATCTCCCTGCCTCGGAAAGAACCGTCAATCACGCCCCCCAATAGATTTCAAGTTGCATCGCGGCGGCAAATGAGCGAATCCCCGGGAGCATAGTTAACTATGTGACTGGGGTGAGTGAGTGAAGCCAACAAAGAGGCGGCTTGAAAGATGAAGGGGAAATAAAAAAAACGCCCCAGCCAAAAGAGATGGCTGGGGCAGCTAATATTCAGCTAAATCCGATTACGTGAAGTAAAAGGTCTGAAAGATAGAACATCTTACCTCTGTACCCTACGCCGACAACTTTACCTTATTTTTTTTATCAGCAAAAGATTTTTTTGTAATTAATTTTCATAAAATACCTCGATTCAGCCCAAATTATGTGATCAAACACCGAGATTACACCATTTTTTTTGTAGTTTAATTACATATTTGTGAGATCTAGATCTAATCTAAAAATGAACCAAAATTCTTATACCATGCCTCTTCACGGCATAACTGAGAGATTTTTGGCTCATTAAATAGACGTCATTTATATAAAAATTATTCAAGAAAAATCAGTGAGCCTGATCCCAGTTATCCCCCGTTCCTACATCTACTTTCAGAGGGACATCGAGCTGCATGCTTTTCTCCATAAGCTCTCTGATTTTCTGTTCCGCAGCAGCCAGCTCTGACTCATGCACTTCAAACACCAATTCATCGTGAACCTGCATGATCATACGTACTTTTGGCTGTTCACGGACGATCCAGTCATCGACTGCAATCATGGCCAGCTTGATAATATCCGCCGCAGTTCCCTGCATTGGAGCATTGATAGCTTCGCGTTCAGAGGCTTTACGGCGCATGCCATTACGTGATTTGATATCCGGCAGGTACAGGCGACGCCCTTCCAGCGTTTCAACAAACCCATGCTCAGCGGCCTGCTGACGGGTACGTTCCATATATTCCAGAACCCCCGGATAACGCTCAAAATAAAGATCCATATAACGCTGGGCTTCTCCACGCGGAATACCCAACTGACGGGACAAACCAAACGCACTCATGCCATAGATTAAGCCAAAGTTAATCGCTTTAGCACTGCGGCGTTGTTCACTGGTTACCTGTTCCAGCGATACACCAAAAACTTCTGCGGCAGTTGCACGGTGAATGTCTTTACCCTGCGCAAAAGCCTCCAGCAAGCCTTTATCCTGCGATAAATGCGCCATAATCCGCAACTCAATCTGCGAATAGTCCGCTGCCAGAATGCGATAACCTTCTGGTGCAATAAATGCCTGACGGATACGTCGCCCTTCTTCATTACGGACAGGTATATTTTGCAGGTTAGGATCACGGGAAGAAAGACGCCCGGTTGCCGTTACAGCCTGATGATAAGAAGTGTGAACTCGCTGTGTCACTGGGCTGACCATCTGTGGCAGCTTGTCAGTATAAGTCGATTTCAGTTTTGCCAGACCGCGATGTTCCAGAATAACCCTTGGCAGCTCATGATGTTCTGCCAGCTCTTCCAGCACTTCTTCATTGGTCGATGGCGCACCGTTCGGTGTTTTTTTCACAACAGGCAGGCTCATTTTTTCAAACAGGATAACCTGCAATTGCTTAGGTGAAGCCAGATTAAATTCTTCTCCAGCCAGCTCATAAGCCGATTTTTCCAGTTCGAGTAAACGTGCCGTAATTTCTTTTGAATGCTCTGCCAGCGTGTTGGCATCAATCAGAACACCCGTTCTTTCCATGCGAGAAAGCACCGGAACCAGCGGCATTTCGATATCCCGGAAAACTTTTTTCAGTGTCGGAACAGAATCAACCTGTGGGTACATAGCCTGATGCAGACGCAGGGTAATATCGGCATCTTCCGCAGCATATTTAGCCGCCTCTTCCAGAGCGATCTGGTTAAAAGTAAGCTGTTTTTTACCCTTTCCGGCAATTTCTTCAAAAGTAGTGGTTTTATAGCCTAAATGACGCTCTGCAAGGCTATCCATATCATGCCGCCCTGCAACACTGTTCAGCACATATGATTCCAGCATCGTATCAAAAACAATACCATTCAGCGCCACGCCATAACGTTCGAGCACGCCTCGGTCAAATTTCAGGTTCTGGCCAATTTTAGGCAGGCTCGCATCTTCCAGCAGCGGTTTCAGTGCTTCAAGCACCTCATTCCGATCCAGCTGTTGTGGGGCATCCAGATAATCATGCCCCAGCGGCAGATATGCAGCCTCAACATCTGTTTCTCCTTCTGCCGGTTTTTCCACATCACCTACCTGACTTACAACAGCAAAAGACATGCCCACCAGATTAGCGGTTAACGTATCCAGCCCGTCGGTCTCTGTATCGAAAGAGAATGCCGGAGCCTGTTTCAGTTTTTCAATCCATTCATCAAGGGATTTCCGATCAAGGATAGTCTGGTAGCTTTCCGGAGAAATACTGACAGCAGCAGGTTTTCCGGGCGCTGAAGATGTCGGTGCAGCGCCTGTCGCTGACTTTTGCCCGCCTTTTTCCGCTGAACGACCTTCCAGCCAACCGCCGTCTTGTACATCCTTCAGCCAGCGTTTGAATTCGTAACGGCTGAATTGTGCCAGTAATTCCTCGTTATCAGGGGCAGCGACCGCCAGATCCAGACAATTTTTATCCAGATCAACATCAGTTTTAATGGTTGCCAGCAGGTAAGAGAGATAAGCCACCTCTTTATGCTGCTCCATTTTGCCGCCCAGTGTTTTTGCACCACGGAAGCTGAGTGTTGCAATTTCATCCAGTCTGGCATAGATATCATTCAGCCCACCAAGCCCCTGTAATAACCCTAGAGCCGTTTTCTCGCCAACACCCGGTACACCCGGAATATTATCGGAAGAGTCTCCCATCAGTGCGAGGAAATCGATAATAAGTTCCGGAGGAATACCATACTTTTCAGTGACCTCTTCCGGCCCTAGAATCGTGTTGGTCATGGTGTTTATCAGGGTGATATTCGGCGTAACCAGTTGAGCCATATCTTTATCACCCGTACTGATCAGGACAGAGCGGCCTTCTTTTTCTGCCTGTAATGCCAGTGTACCAATAACATCATCCGCTTCAACGCCCGGCACAACCAGAACGGGTAAGCCCATCGCCCTGACCATGTTATGCAAAGGCTCAATCTGATCACGCAAATCATCCGGCATCGGCGGGCGATGGGATTTATATTCAGCGAATAATTCATCACGAAATGTTTTGCCTTTGGCATCAAACACAACTGCGACATGGCTGGGCCGATACTGCATGATTAAACTGCGCAGCATATTCAGTACACCATACATGGCGCCTGTCGGTTCGCCCGCACTGTTTGTCAGAGGAGGGAAAGCATGGTATGCGCGATAAAGGTATGAAGAACCATCAACCAAAATCAGGGGATTATCTGCTATCTGTACCATAAAATTGTCTTCGTCGTTCTGGAGTATGAATAAAGAATAGGATGCCACACTGTGCTGTCATAGACGAATGTTGCGATCATTTTCTCGTTCTGATACCCGCTCTTTAATAAGTTTTCTGATAAATGAGTTGTGGATAACTTTGTGCACAAAAAATTGGCACATAAAACAGATTTATGTATATCCATATCAAAAACGGATAACTGGAGGTAAAAATCAATGAATTACGTCAAATATTACGAAAATATTGCAATTGCTTACAAATCACCGACTTGTGGATATAACCGGAGTTTATGTTATGAAAGGGTAATTTTAGCAAGCATTGTGCCAGCCCTGTAATTAGCTGGCACAATGCCTGTATTATTTTTTACTCTTTATCTTTCAGGTTGACCGGGAAAATTCGCTCACGACAAATTTGTTATTCCCTTGCACTGCGATACGGCCTGAAATTCATTGAGTACATATAAAACTAAAGTTTTTTATTGCTTATTTTTTGGTTACCAGATAATTCACAACATCCGAGAATTTTTTAGCGTAGTCCTGAACCGATTTAGTCTCAATTCCGCCATTATTAATCATGTATTTACCAAGAACAAACGTGGCCGGAACACCCTGCAACTGAAAATCCTGAGCCGCCTGACGTTCTTTAGATGCTACCGATTTCACAATGAAACTATTCAGTGCTGCGTCATAATCTTCACCAGAAATACCGGCTTTAATAAATGCATTACGGATATCAGCTTTAGTATTGATAGTCTGAGTTTTCTGGATGCCATCAAATAATACAGGTAACACTTTATCCTGTGCTTTCAAAACAATAGCAACAGCCCAGGCATCTGTCAGGTCTTTCCCTAAAGGCCCCAGAAAATCAACGTGATAACGTTCATGTGTAACGCCTTCCGGAAGGTTTTTTGCTATCGTGCCGGGAACATGAAAGATATTCTCAAACTGGTAACAGTGCGGGCAATAAAAAGAGAAAAACTCCACAACCTGAGGTTGATCAGCTACCGCTTTTTTAAGTTCAACATACTGCTTGCCTTCAGAAAAATCAGAAGCGTTGGCATTAAATGCCATAAACACTCCCACCAATGCAAACCAAAATTTTTTCATCGTGATCTCCAGAAAAATTAATACATCGGGGTTAGCTGTAAGGGGGGTTCCTGTAACAGCCGGATTTGTTCAGCAAAAAGACTTATCTGCTTATGCCAAAAGTCACTGTCAGCCATCCATGGAAACGCTTTGGGAAAAGCAGGATCCTGCCAGCGACGAGCAACCCATGCCAGATAATAGACCATCCGCATCGCGCGCAAAGGTTCTATCAGAGCCAGTGTTTTCAGATCGAACTCCGCAAACTGGTTATATGATTCAAGCAGAATATCCAGCTGAATCAACTGTTCTTGCCGTGAGCCGTTAAGTAACATCCATAAATCCTGAATCGCCGGACCATTACGGGCATCATCAAGATCAACGAACCATGCCTCGTCGCGCCACAAGATATTACCAGCATGACAGTCACCATGCAGCCGTAATCCCTGCCAGTCAACATTCCACTGTGACTCAACAACTTTATTCAGTTCGTCCAGCGAAGCAAAGAAAGCAGCCTTATGCGCATTAGGTATGAGGTTGCATTCTGTCAAATATTGATAGGGTTGGTACAAATATTCGTTGAGGCTGATAGTCGGGCGGGCAGAAAATGTTTTCTGGTAGCCTATCTGATGAACTTTCCCCAGTAACCGCCCGACATCTTCCAGCTGATCAAAATTATCAGACTCGTACTGACGGCCACCCACGCTGGGGAAAACGGCAAAGAAAAACCCGTCATGCTCCAGTACTGTTTGCCCATCAAGAACCAGCGGCGCAGCAATCGATAAATCTGCCTGCTGTAACGCCAGCGTAAATTCATGCTCTTCCTGAATTTGCTGCCGGTTCCAGCGCTGAGGACGATAGAATTTCACGACATAACGTTTACGGTCTTCATCCATAAACTGATAGACCCGGTTTTCATAGCTATTCAGCTCAGTTAAACCCGAATCAACACGCAGACCAGACTGCGCCAGCGCATCCATTATCAAATCCGGCGTAATATTTTGAAAATTAAAAGCCATAGTTTCTGCCACAACAAAGTTCTCTTTAATCAGTCGATAATCATACCCTGAAGGTACAGTGAACAGCCCGTAACCATAACCCGTCTTACAACAAAGGGACATGATTGGGAGAAAAAATTGGGCTGTCAACGCGCGTAAAGGTTATACTCATTTGTTCATATAAGCACTGTTACATATTGATTCACAAGGGTTACATAACCAAAGATAAAATATATCGGTTAAAAATATCAGGTGATTTAACATGACGTATCCAAAAATCAGTGGTGCCATTCTGGCCGGAGGGCTATCCACCCGCATGGGCGGAAATGATAAGGGATTACTGCAATTCGGTGGAGCACCATTATACCAACACATAGCTGCAAAATTGCAGCCACAGGTTCATGAACTGCTGATTAATGCCAACCGCAATCAGGCAGTGTATCAACAAAGTGGTTACCCCATTATTCCTGACATCATTACTGATTTTTCCGGGCCATTGGCCGGAATGCTGGCAGTACTGAAGAAGGCCATTCATGAATGGGTGATATTCGTGCCTTGCGATGTCCCTGATTTTCCTGATGATCTGGTGGAAAAGCTTTGGCGCTATAAACAACATGCGTGGGCGGCTTATGTACACGATTGTGAACGTGCCCATCCGACACTTGCCCTGATGCACCGCAGCCTGATACCCAGACTGGAAAGCTACCTTGCATTAGGTGACAGAAAGCTGATGTTCTTTATGCAAATGATTAAAGCAAAAACCGTCTATATTCCACATCCAGAATCCTTCACCAACCTGAATACACCAGAAGAGTGCCAAAACTGGCAATGCCAGCACTGGGAATGTCTTCGGGAGTCAGCATGAATCAAAGTAATACCCCGATGAATTTGCCATTACTGGGGATCACCGCTTACAGTGGAACCGGTAAAACCACGTTGCTCAAACAGGTTATTCCCCTGTTACGGCAGCAACAAATCCGGGTGGGGTTAATTAAACATACTCACCATAATATGGATGTCGATAAGCCGGGCAAAGACAGCTATGAGCTGAGAAAATCGGGAGCGGCGCAAACACTGGTTGCCAGCCAACAACGCTGGGCCTTAATGACAGAAACACCGGAACTCCCCGAACTGGATTTGCATTATCTTGCCAGCCGATTTGATGCGACTTCACTGGATCTGATTCTGGTTGAGGGGTTCAAAAATGAAGCTATTGCGAAAATCGCCCTGTACCGGAATGGATTAAATCACACCTTCGAAGAACTCATTGATCCCTATGTCATCGCTGTCGCCAGCGATATCCCGCTGGATACATCACTACCACAACTCGATATTAACCGACCGGAACAGGTGGCGGAATTTATTGTGAAGTGGCTTTTATTAGCCCCGCCGGCTACTTTCTCGCTGGCTCATTCACAATAAAAGAAAACTGGCACGCTAACTGAATATAGTTTCATAAAATAACTATTTATTTTCTCAACAACCTCTGAGATTTATATCAAAGAGGTTCCCTGCTTTAATTCATATCAATAATTTCTTTTATTAATGTAATTTCAAATTGAAATAATTTTAGCCAATTGTAATACATACCATACAGTGGTGGTCATTTTATTATGGAAAATAAAAACGGCAATATTACCGACCTCAGATTACATCATCGAATAATTCTATTTTTTAAAATAAAAATATCGATAAACAAAAGGAAATAAAAAATAACAAAAGGACAAATAAAACCCGAGCAATATAAAAACACTTAATTCAATTGCTTTTATATTAAATAAAAATTTTAACTTAAATAACACGCAACCTTTCAGTTACGTGAACGTTAATTATTTAGGTGGAAATACTTAGAACCATTTAATCAGGTTATTTTTCATTCTTAAAGAATGACCATTTTAATTATATATAGATAAAGGAATAATGATGATCAAGACAGATAAATATCAGCCAGTTGGCGACGCAAGCGTTGGCTACCCACAAATTTGTATTCGAACTAATCGAACCGCTGAACGTACGAATGTAACGCCAATGATAGCCGCAGCTATGTTTATTGCCAAAAACTTCCCTTGGAGTTTGAATGATAATGAGAAAGAAGTTGTCATTAAAGGCGTATTAAAGTTACTGGGAGTTGCCTTTGGTAGTGGCGGTTTTGGCCATGCATGGGTTATTTACTTTAATAGTGAAAAAGAAGGTGATAATACTTCATATGCTTTTCATCCGGGATATGGATTCGTCAAAAATTCAGAACATAGTACGACTGATGATTCAGCCGAGAGAAAATTTCACATTCAGCATTGTGTGAAGATTAATGAAAAATCTATCACCCCTGAATTTATAGAACAGAATTTTATTCCTGAATTAGTCGATGAAAGTAATCAGTTGTCAAAACTGATGAAACTGACCTCCGAAGATATGAAGAATGGTGCGTATACGCCTGTAACAAACTGCTCATGGTTTGCAGGAAAATTATGGAACCAGATCATGCAACTGGAATTCGAACAATCTGGTGAAAGCGGTATCAATCAGCTGGAATTCGAACAAACTATTGGCAATGATATCAATCTGGAAGAATTGGCAGAGCAACTGGGCCTGCCATTTATCAAGGAAATTAACGGTATCGGTGATCCTGGAATGCTTGCAGAAAGCATTAAAAATGTCCTGAGTATTTAACGCAGAATTTCTGCTGAATGTAATAACAAACAACTGGCTTAATTAATCCAGTGAAAAATAAACGCCTTGATGTTATCACCAAGGCGTTATTCCCAATTCAGGGTTTATTTGCCTTCCGGCATCAACCCAATAAATGAGGTCTTTTTCCGTGGTTCACTCATCAGAGCTTCCAGTTTCTCAACACAGCGCAGATAATGTGGTGTTGTTTTATGAGCTGCAACGGCTGCCTCATCAGTATAGGCTTCATAGATATAAAAACGGGTCGGGATGTTCTCATCCTGCAATACGTCAAACCGTAAATTGCCCGGTTCTCTCACAGAACCAAGGTGATTATCCCGGAATACCTCGATAAATTCGGCGATCTTGTCGGCTTTGACATTAATCTCAACTAAAGTAACGTGCATATTATTCTCCCTTTGCTTTCTCACTCAGGAACAACTCATAAGCCTGAGCAGGCTTTTCATTGTGATGCACTACCGCCTGAACAGCTTTAAGCATGGCTATCGGTGCTTCTGACTGGAAAATGTTGCGCCCCATATCGACACCGGATGCACCCTGATCAATGGCCTGATAGCACATGGTTAACGCCTCCAGCTCTGGCAACTTCTTACCTCCGGCAATCACAATCGGCACCGGGCAACCAGCCGCAATCCGTTCAAAACCGGTATCAACATAATAAGTTTTGATGATATTCGCGCCCATTTCCGCAGCAATGCGGGTTGCCAGTGAGAAGTAGCGCTGATCACGCGCCATATCCTTACCAACACCCGTTACCGCCATCGTCGGCATACCATAACGTGTGCCCTGATCCACCAGCTTGATAATATTTTTGATGGACTGATGTTCATACTCTGAACCAATATAAACCTGTGCCGCCACAGCACAGACATTCAGCCGGAGCGCATCTTCCATCGCAACAGCAACCGCCTCATTAGAAAGCTCAGTCAGCATGGAGTTTGCACCAGATGCGCGCAGTACCACCGGTTTATTGGTTGCCGGCGGAACCTGACTGCGCAAAATACCACGTGTACACATCAGCACATCGGTATGTTCAAACAGCGGAGCAATATTGATGTCGATACGCTCCAGTCCGGTTGTCGGCCCCTGAAAATAACCGTGATCAAATGCCAGCATCACCGTTTTATTGGTTGCCGGATTGAAAATCCGCGCTAAACGCGACTGCATTCCCCAATCCAGCGCGCCACAACCTTTCAGTTCAAACAGCGTATTCTTTTGCGGTGTATCAATGCCAAAATCTTTACCGTCTTTGATATCATCTAAATCTGCCATTTTTCTCTCCAGAAAATAGCAGAGTCAGGCTGTGTGCCGACTCTGCGAAACATGAATCAGAAATCGTATTGGTTGATGTTTTCTTTGGTAAAAATCACGCGCTCCGGCATCACAACAATGCCATTGCCCTTCGCTTCAAAGTTATATCCCTGAACGCTATTCGGTGAAACCTCAAGTGTACCGATGTCAGGAATAGTTAATTTATCGCCCACATTCAGGTCGCCCTTTTTCAGCATTTCACTGGCAACATGAATCGCTATCTTGCCCTGTTTAACGACATCCCACAGGGCAAACTGTTTGACTGTGCCGTTTTCGACATAAGGACGCATGACATTCGGTGTGCTGAACCCGACAATCGCCACATCCTTACGTTTCAGGTTTTCCGCAGCCTGTGCCGCCGCTGGCAACGCATTAGCATCAGGGGCAATAATCACATCCAAATCACCCCATGCTTTCAAAATGCCTTCCGCAGTCTGCAAAGACTTGGTCGCATCGTTATAACCAAACTGCGTGGTCACAACTTCCCAGTCAGGATGTTCTGCGGTAATTTTGTTCTTGGCTTCTTTCACCCACTGGTTTTGATCTGTCACTGTGGGGCTGGAGTAAAAAAACGCCACTTTCGTTTTTCCCTGTTTCTCCGCTTTTTCTTTTTTCACCTGACTGGCGGCCATTTCCACTAATAACCCACCCAACTGTTTTGGTGTTCCCTGATCGATATAGATGGAACGGCATTCTGGTGCAGTGTCTGAATCCCACGTCAGTACTTTTACACCACGCTGCATAGCTCGTTTCAATGCCGGACACAGACCATCCGGTGATACTGCCGACACGATAATTGCGTTATATCCCTGATTCACAAAATTATTGATAAGCTGTACCTGCCCCGCCACACTTGGCTCGGTCGGGCCATCATAAGTAACATCAATCCCCAGCGCCTTACCCGCTGCCACTGCTCCCTGCCCACCGCTGGTAAAGAACCCGACACCGACCAGCTTCGGAATAAACGCAATCCTGTCAGCAGCCTGTGCCCAGGAAGCACATGCCAGACTCAATACACCTGCTAAAACCAGTTTTTTCATTGCCGATTTTTTCATTATCAGTGCTTTCATGCCTGTCTCCGCTCTTTTCTCTTTCAGTTCAGGAACCGTTTTCTATTTAAGAAATCATTCAGGAGTAGCTCATTAAAAAGCTGATGACCGCCAACGCTGCCACCAGCCCCGGATTTGATGGCGATGCAGAGAAACAGAACGCCCGACCACCACCACGATGAGCAAAGCGCCGGATAAGGCGCTGGATATCTGACTCGGGATCCCCATCATCTGCAACCCTTGCTGTAAGTATCCCACCAGCAGAACAGCCAGTGCTGTGCCGATAACAGAACCGGAGCCACCATAGATATTAGCTCCACCTAAAACTGCCGCAGTAATGGCTGGCATCAGAAACGAACTACCCAGATCTGAGCGGGCTGAGCCAAAATAGGACACCAGAATGATCGCAGCCAGAGCCGAAGACAAACCCAACAGGACATACAGCAGACACAATGTTTTATTGACAGGAACCGCCGCATAACGGGCGACACGGTTATTCATCCCAATCAGAAAAACGTTACGTCCCCGATGAGTGCGATGCATAAACAACCAGAATCCGATGACGCAAAAAATAAAAACAACTAACGGGACAGGCAGTTTCAGTAATGTCAGATTAGCAAAATCAGTAAATGCAGCCGGAAAACCTCCAATGCCCTCATAACCTGTCGCACCGGATAACCCCGACAGTAATAACGCGCTCCCGCCAAACAGGTACATGGTTCCGAGGGTAATAACCAGCGGATTCACACCGGTATAGAAAATCAGCCCGTAGTTAATCAGGCCACATATCATTCCCACAATCAGAGTCAAAGGAAGAGCGGCTATCATCGGCATTCCGGACTGATTCATTATCCCCAGTGCAATAGCACATAAGCCGATAACAGCGCCAAACGAAATATCAATTCCGCCACTGACAATCACCATCGTCAGCGGCAGAGCAACAATACCAATACAGATAAAATCACTGGTACTGAACAACAACACATTGATATCCAGCATACGTGGATTGGCTATGCCAAATAACAGAATCTCCAGTACCAGCAAAATAGCGAGGGCGGTTTCCCATCCATGACGTTTAATCGCACTTATCATGATGTTCTCCTGCCTGCTTCCGATGAATGGGCTACGGGTTCATCGGCGGGTTTAAGAAAACAGGCATAACGTTGCTGACGTAAATTCTTTTCAACAGCGCTGCGCAACCGGCCATCAAGTACCAACACTAGCAGTAAAACCAGACCGGCAATAAAATCGTTCCACCATGCCGGTAATCTGAGTAATACCAACACACTGTCGATCTGAGTCAGGAAGTAAGCTCCGAAAATCGCCCCTATCACGGTTCCCACGCCGCCCAGCAAACTAATACCACCCAACACACAGGCAGCAATTGCTTTCATTTCCAGCCCGCTTCCCGTCTGATTCGGAATAAATCCAATCTGAGCCACAAAGACAATGCCAGCCAGTGCTGCCATCACACCATTTGCGGCAAACGCAGCAATACGAATGCGATTCACCGGCACACCAATCTGTCGCGCCCCTTGCAGATTGTCACCAGTAGCATAAAATCCGCGGCCAAAATTCGTGACTTTCAGCATCCACGTCATTGCCAAAACCAGTAAGATCAACAACCAGCCAATGAACGAGATGCCCAATAAAACAGGTCTGGCGAGTTCTTTCACATCAGCAGGCAGGCCCTCGATCCATTTCCCGCCTGTCAGCAGTAGCATCAGACCCCGATATAACCCCAGCGTACCTAACGTGGCAACAATGGCCGGAATTTTCAGCCAGACCACCAGCACACCATTTATCAGCCCCGCGGCCATACCCGCCAAGAGTGTTATAAGGCAGGCTATCGGCAGGGGAAAACCGGCATTGAGTGACATCCCCAGCACTACAGCACATAAACCGGTGGTCGAACCGACAGAGACATCAATATTACGCGTGAGCATCACCAGCGCAGCGCCCATTGCCAGCAACATCAGGATTTGCGCATTCGCAAAAATCATGGTGACAGTCTGAAAACTAAAAACATCGTGTTCCAGACTTCTTAACAGGGCAAACAAACCTAAAATAGCGATCAATGCAGTGGCTTCACGATTGTTCTGAATAAAGGTCTGAATGAATTTCAACATAGCGCCCTCTCACCAAACGAAAGATGCATAATGGCATCCACACTCATATTGGATTTATCAAGGTGGCCACAGATTTCTCCGTGATGCATCACCAGCGCCCTGTCAGCGAGCTGCACAATTTCATCAAGATCAGAGGAGATAAGCAGAACCGCCACTTGCTGGCTGGCAATACTGCGGATCAACTGATAAATATCAGTACGCGCACCGACATCAACACCCCGTGTCGGTTCATCAATAATCAAAACAGCGGGTTTCGCCTCCAGACATTTCGCAATCAAAATCTTCTGCTGATTCCCGCCAGACAAAGTACGTACCGGCTGACTGGCATGGCTGTAACGAATATTGAGTGCCCGGCGATAACGCTCAAGCACAGCGGCATCATAGGCAGGACGGGTCCAGAAAGCGTTCTGGTTGTGAGTCAGTGAACACACATTCCAGCTCAGGGAAGCATCAAGAAATAACCCCGATGCCTGCCGATCTTCCGGCAGATAAACCAGACCACGCCGTAACCGGGCTGCGGTATTCAACGAATTAAGTACCTGCTGACGTAAACGGATTTCGCCACTCACCACAGGCCGCAATCCATATAACGTTTCCGCCAGCTCCGTACGCCCTGCCCCTACAACACCCGCCAGACCGACAATCTCTCCGGCTTTCAGTGTCAGGGAAATATCCCGGAAACCTTCACCACACAAAGCAGTCACTTCAAGCATCGGGTCAGCGTGATCACCTGCGGGCTGACGATTTCCGGCATCCAGCCATAACTTCTGTGTTTCTGTTAATACAGAATCTTTTACCGTGGGCGTAATTGCCTGAATGATGGTTTCTGTTGAAAAGCCCGCCATTGCCCCGCTGAGAGCAATCATGCCATCCCGCATCACACTGACATAATCAGCAATCTGACGAATTTCAGGGATCTTATGGGAAATAAAAATGATCCCAACCTGTTGCTGCTGTAACTCCCGTATCCGCTCAAACAACCGTTCTGTTTCGGCGGGTGTCAGGGAGGCTGTCGGTTCATCAAGGATCAGAATACGGGAATTGCGCATCAGGCCACGCATGATTTCCACCATCTGCTGATCCGCCACATCCAGACTTCCTGCTGGCGCACTCAGGTTTAACCGGCAGTTCAGCTGTGTCAGCAGTTGCTGCATCCGGCTTTTACTGGCTAGGTGCTTAGGCAGGAGAAACAGAATATTTTCCTGAACAGAAAGATTGGGAAATAACAAAGGTTCCTGCGGTACCAGATAAATGCCCAATTGGTGTGCTTTAGCCGGAGTCAGCTGACTAATGGTATTTCCTTCCATCATCAGCGCTCCTGCATCCGGCTGCTCAAGGCCCGCAATGATCTTCATCAGTGTTGACTTACCGGCGCCATTTCCTCCCAGTAAGGCATGAACCTGCCCTGCCATCAGAGTGAAATCAATCTGCTTCAACACGACTAAACCAGCAAACTGTTTAACGATCCCCCGAACAGACAATAGCGGTAACATAGGTAATGTATTAGTGGCTTGTTTTTGTAACGAATGTTTTTGTAACGAATGCTGTTGTGATGGATGACTTTGCAATAAATGAGTTTGCAATGAATCATTGGCGGAATTGCTTTGTGACATCATGCTACCTCAGGGTGTTTATGATTTTGCTGCTTTCCGTCCCAATTCTGACACTGACTCCGATACTCAACATGAACATTTATAAGATTAAAAATCTTTTGTTCATGACTCTAATTCATATTATGAAATATTTGCAAAATTTTGATCACATTTTATGAAAAAATTAGATCTTCATTAAGATATGTTCAATTTTTGTGGAATACCTCTGGCACGACAGAGGCTTTCATGCTTAATTCTTTTTCAGGGAATAAATAAGTTGTTATGACAATCAAACCAAACAAGAAAAAATCAGCATCAGAAAAAAACGTGTCATCCGAGGATCTTCATTATTCGGATAATGGCTATACCAGCCATAGCTATTCAGAAAATAGTTATCCAGAAAACAGCGATTCAGGAAACAACATGAGTGAAGAAGAACTACTGGCCCGGGTTGCCTGGTTTTACTATCACGATGGCCTGACACAGGGAGACATCGGTGAACTGCTTGGCCTGAGCCGGCTTAAAGTCTCCCGTTTGCTGGAAAAAGGGCGGCGCTCCGGTGTGATCCACGTTCAGATAAACTCGCGCTATGAGGGTTGTCTGGAGCTGGAAGATGCTCTGAAAAAACGTTTTAATCTGAATAAAGTGCGTGTCCTTCCCGCCCTTGAAGGCATTAACCTGAATACCCGGTTAGGTACCGGAGCTGCCCATCTACTGATGTCACTGATTGAACCCCGCCAGCTTCTGGCGATCGGTTTTGGTGAAGCTCCTATGTGCACTTTACAGCATCTGAGCGGTTTTATTTCCTCCCAACAGGTGCGACTGGTGACACTGTCCGGTGGTGTTGGCCCTTATATGACCGGTATCGGCCAACTTGATGCAGACTGCCCTGTCAGCATCATCCCTGCACCACTTAGGGCATCAACCCGGCAGGTTGCCACAACATTCCGTGAAGAACGCAGTGTGCGGGATGTCATACTGACTGCCTGTGCTGCTGATATCGCCGTTGTCGGCATTGGAGCCATCAATCAGAGGCAACAGGCGACTATCATGCGTTCCGGCTATATCAGCGATGGTGAACAACTGATGTTCGGGCGCAAAGGTGCTGTCGGGGATATTCTCGGTTACTTTTTCAATGCTGAAGGTGAATTGGTCAGTAATATCGATATTCATCAGGAACTGATCGGCCTCTCACTACCAGAGCTGAAAACGATCCCAAACGTGATTGGTGTCGCTGGTGGAATTGAAAAAGCCGATGCCATCGTTGCGGCGCTAAAAGGCGGTTATATTAATTCACTGGTCACGGAAGAAAAAACCGCAAGGGCGATGCTGATGTGATTGTCTAATAACTGATTCTCCTGTGCCATATCGTAGTCATCATCAACAACCGGCAGGCTAATAAGATAACGACAAACGAGGATAGCATTATGAACCAACGCACTCATGCTCACTCATCAGGGAATTATCTGATGGCGCTTGATGCAGGAACAGGCAGTATACGTGCAGTCATATTTGATCTGGAAGGTAATCAAATCTCTGTTGGGCAGTCAGAATGGGTGCACCAGCCTGTACCGAATGTCGCAGGTTCAATGGAATTTGATCTGCAAACCAACTGGCAACTTACCTGCCAATGTATCCGTCAGGCCTTGCAAAAAGCTGAACTACCAGCCAGCGCAATTCAGGGGGTTGCAGCCTGCTCAATGCGGGAAGGGATCGTCCTGTACAATCGGAACGGCGATCCCATATGGGCATGTGCCAACGTTGATGCCCGTTCCAGCCATGAAGTCAGTGAACTGAAAGAGCTGTACAATAATACGTTTGAATATGATGTTTATCGCTATTCAGGTCAGACATTAGCGCTGGGAGCAATGCCCCGCTTATTGTGGCTTGCCCACCACCGTGCTGACATTTATCGACAAGCCAGTACGTTAACGATGATTAGTGACTGGCTGGCCTATATGCTGAGTGGTGAACTGGCCGTTGATCCATCTAACGCAGGCACCACCGGCATGTTGGATTTAGTGAGCCGCGACTGGCGCCCCAGCCTGCTGGAAATGGCCGGATTGCGTTCTGATATTCTCTCTCCGGTTAAAGAAACAGGTACATTACTCGGATACGTAACAAACAAAGCGGCAGCAGAGTGTGGTCTCGACAGCGGAACACCGGTCATTATGGGGGGTGGAGATGTTCAGCTCGGTTGCCTTGGTATTGGTGTTGTCAGGCCCGCTCAAACCGCAGTGCTTGGTGGCACATTCTGGCAGCAGGTCGTTAACCTGCCGGAACCGATGACCGACCCCAACATGAACATCCGTATTAATCCTCACGTAATCCCCGGCATGGCACAGGCAGAATCTATCAGCTTCTTCACCGGCCTTACCATGCGCTGGTTCCGCGATGCTTTCTGTGCCGAAGAAAAACTGATGGCAGATCGGCTGGGTATTGATGCTTACGCTCTGCTGGAAGAGATGGCGGCACGGGTTCCCGCCGGATCATATGGTGTGATGCCAATCTTCTCCGATGTCATGCGCTTTAAATCTTGGTATCACGCTGCGCCTTCCTTCCTCAACCTGTCGATTGATCCGGAAAAATGCAACAAAGCCACTCTGTTCAGAGCACTGGAAGAAAATGCGGCTATCGTCTCAGCCTGTAATCTGGATATCGTTGCGACATTCTCGGGTGTTCAGCCAGATTCTCTGGTTTTTGCTGGTGGTGGCTCAAAAGGCAAACTCTGGAGCCAGATCCTCTCAGATGTCACCGGGTTACCGGTAAAAGTTCCCGTCGTTAAAGAAGCTACGGCTCTGGGATGTGCTATCGCCGCTGGTGTTGGGGTATCACTGTATGACTCCATGCCGGAAACGGGGGAAAGATTAGTGCGTTGGGAGCGGGAATATCTGCCGAACTCAGACCACTGGGATGTTTATCAAAAAGCAAAAAAAGATTGGCAGGCAGTGTATGCTGATCAACTTCATCTCGTCGATGATGGCCTGACAACTTCGTTGTGGAAAGCGCCGGGTTTGTGATTTTTTTGTTGAGTGGCCTCTTATTAATCAGAGGCCAGAATAGACACGATTATCTTTAGTCTTCAACCGCATTCATCACAATTTCAGGTACAGTCGGGCGCCCATTGACTAAACAGGTAGCGACAAACGTCGCATCAGCATACACAACGCCATCAACCAAAATTTGCTGCTCAAAATTAATCCGGTTACGCTTTTCATTTCTGGCGACTTTGCAGGTCACCTCCATCTTATGCCCTTTCTGGAGGCTTTTTCTAAAGCGCAGGCTATATTCAATAATGACGTGCATGCGCCCGGCTTTGAATTCTTCTTCTAAATCCAGACCTAACGCTTCTTTCATAAACGCATGCCGGGTCCATTCCAGATAGAACGGATAATAAAGCCCATCGACAACACCTTGAAAATCAACGTGCTGTTCGTCCACCAAATACTCTTTAGAAAACATCACAGATCCTTAAAATAATTTAACAGAGCAAATCTCATCGGAAAGAGTAAACCTTCAAAATCCTTTTTAGAAGTATCTTCTCCCGTACATACATTTATTGCCATACTCGTATTATCAGTCAGACCGTAAATGAAACTGATACCATGAAATATATTGTGCTTTCTTCTTTCTTCATCTATGACATTATTTACATCATTCTTTAAAACATCATCCCATATCACTGTGCTTACATCACCACCCTTTATTTTTGTCAGTTCTAAGCCAATTTTTATTAGTAGGCTGTCTTTATGTATACCATCGTAATAAAACTTCTGGTCCCAACCCGCATATCCGTTACTCTGATGAGCTGATACATTATTATTCTCGACTAGCAGAGTTGATACATATGTGACACGTTCAAAATTATTAAGAAACTTAATCACCTCATTACTATGGCGATGAAAGTCTATTTTTATTTTTTTTGAATCCATTTGACCCTCCTACATTCGGTTATATTAGATTTATTCAATGTCATATCAAACTTACCCGATATAATAATCTGTTTTTCATCCATGATGGTCACTACACCAATTCTGACTCCCTCATCATATCTTACATAGCACAACTTATTATTATTTGATTCAATGCTATTATCATCAGAAATAATACAGAACTCTCCAAAATTGATATATGGCTCTCCATATTGGCCTCCAACCTGAACTAATTCAACATCAGGTAATGTACGACTCGCCATAATAAATAAAGTATCCTCATCCAACTTAGTATATTCTGCGAATTGTGGAGGAAAACCTTCGCCCGTCAAAATCCATTGCGGCTCTACCTGAAGACCATTTTCTTTGAAGAAATCTGAGACATGGCTTATTACATGGTTTTTTCTTACCGGAAAAGAACTTCCCGATTCCCAACGCGTATACGTGGTATATGAGATGTCTTCTCCTTTAGCATGTATATAATCAACCACATCATGTGTCGTCTTTCCAGTCGCGGCTCTACAGCATTTCAAACGCTTACCAATAGTATCCAGCATTCTTTTCGCCTGTTACGTGTTTTACTATATACACTTCGTCTTTCAAGTTGCCTCTTTGTTGGCTGCGTTCGCTCACCCCAGTCACATAATTATCTATGCTCCAGGGGATTCTCTCCCGTGACGCATCTTGAAATCCATTGTGTATAGTCTGATTTTAAAAGAATAAACACCAAATTCAGGCGTTATTACATTACAATTAATGCGATTTTATTGCATTAATTATTTGTCATATGCTAGTCTCTAACGCACTAAGGCTTTTTAGTGTTAGAGACTAACATAGTTATCTCACTTAATGCTATTAGAGCAACACAACCCATTTTATTCTCACTTTTGTTTCCATAGGAAAAAATAACGAATGAGACTTTTAAAGGAAGTGTTAGCCATAAAATCTTGGTCTCTATTAAGTAATAACATACCAAATATTCATCACATCATCATGCAAATAAACTCATTTTGCATAGCAGTTTATTATCACGTACAAAATTATATTTCATATAAAAAGCCCCATAATGATATATATATCAC
>NZ_CAWQMW010000146.1:0-30096 GCF_963895965.1 Xenorhabdus sp. PB30.3
ATTATAACCTGATGAATCTTAAATTTAATAAAACGCAAAAAAGATGATTTTATTGCTATAGAAAAACAAAAACAACCTTATATAACCAAGCAAGGAGATAATGATGAAAGCAGTTATTTTCGATATGGATGGTGTACTGATTAACTCTGAGCCACTATGGAAAAAATCTGGCATGCTCGTTTTAAATCATTATGGTGTTCCAGTCACCTATGATGAAATGTTTAATATGACAGGGATACCCGTACCAGGTATGGTAGATAGAGCCTGCCAGCTTTATAATAAAAATGATTTAAATAAATCTGAAATTGTAAAAGAATTTTTCAAAAAAGGGATTAAATTAATTCTTACAGAAAAACCAATTATGGATGGTGTAGTGGAATGCTTGGAACGATTAGCGCAAAAAAATATTAAGATTGGTATTGCCTCTGCTTCTCCGTTATCCCTGCTGTTAAATATAGTCGAACAATGTGATATCGCTAAATATTTTGACTATATCTCCTCAGCAGACGATATGCCATATAATAAACCTCATCCCATGGTCTATCTCAATGCTGCGGAAAAATTAAATATTTCACCTAAAGAATGCATAGGAATAGAAGATTCAAAAACCGGTATGATTGCAGTTAAAGCAGCCTCCATGAAGTGCGTTGTTATACCAAATAGCATTGAGTACGATCACTCATACTGGGATGTTGCCGACTGGAAAATAAAAACCATTTCTGAATTAAAAAATATCATCTAATTACCCAGAATTAAACATAGCTCTCATTATTTAAGGTATATGGAGAACTTTTTTTTCAAAAAAACTTAATATTCAATATGTTTTTTACCGGTTATATATACCCAATATTTAATAGCAACAAATCAGCGTCAGATAACTATCGGACGCTGATAATAATTTATCTCAATTTTTTGAGTGAACAGCATTAAGTCGGATCTCCAGTTTATCCAAAGCCTGTGTTGCCAGCCGGATGCTTCCAAGGGTGCAAATGCACTGAGCTTCCTGCTCTATTTCTTCAGGGGATAAAACACCTGTACAAAGTGTGTACACAATGCGAGTAATAAAGAGCTGATGTAACTCATTCATGGGCATGTCGAGCTGTTTAGGATCAAGCTCAGGAGCCTGTACACTGAGTGGTATGTCTTTACGGAGATGCTCAGCCTGAAATACCGATTCAAAACTCGCAGCTGCCCGTATGCGATCACCTAACCACCAATTCGATGCCGGTATTCCCTGCCATTGCAACAAGGTTGAAAGAAATGATGTGGCATCATATTGTCGCCCTTCTTGTACTGAACGAAAGACTGTCGAATTTTCTATCCAGGGTGAAATGAGCACCGTCGGGACACGTACCCCAAGCAAATCAAAGCCAAAACCTCCCTCAGTATCATTACGATAAGCATTATTGGTATAAGGAGGTGGAACGTGATCATAGATGCCACCGTGCTCATCGAAAGTGATGATCAGCAGTGTCTGATCGAAGTCTGGTCCCTGACGCAAAGCATTGTAGATGTCCGCCACCATTTTTAAGCCGGGTGCCATATCTGATGGAGGGTGACAGGAGTTTGGAACCATTCCTGATGAGTTTCCAAGCCATGCGGGTTCAATGAAACTGAACGCGGGTAATGTGCCTGCTTTGGCTGATGATATAAATTCACTGATATCAGTGTTGTAATGGTCAGTTTCCTGATCAACTTCTTTGATATGCCCTTTTAAAAATAATTGATTAGTATATTTCAGTCCTCCCCATGTAGCGTGATAATAAAGTTTCCAGTCCTTAATACCGTGAGCCCATAACACATCCCAGACTGAGGGACGACGAGGAAACTTAGGCCACGAAATATAGGTGTCTCCGGATTCGAAGTTCTCCGTTTTGCTGAAAGATGATCCTGTTAGCGAAAAAGCGCGGTTCGGATCAGTAGGCCCCGGCAAAGAGCAGAACCAAGTATCGGAAACCGCATATTGCTTCGCCAGCAGACTCATTGGTTCCAGCATACTAGGATCGTAATAATGCATAACCTCATCAGGCGATTTTCCTCGGGAACCATAACTCTTGACGAAACCTTTCATTTCTGGAATATGCCCAGCATTGGGATCTGCGCCATCAAATAATTGTTGAATAATACCTGAGTATGAGTGATCGGGATCACCTTTTGGGTAATCCACACTTTGTACAGAGAATTTGGTCTGATAATAGCGCTGACCATTTTTGTCTGCATTCCAGTTCGTATTACTGGCGCCATCAAAAGGCTTATCAGACCCAATAAATTTTCCGACTTTATCCACGGTATAAAGATCACCGCACATATGGTCTAAGGAGCGATTTTCCAGCATCAGATAGACCACTTTTTTGATCCGTTGCCGCATCCAGGGAATTGTGCCCGGGCCATCAGCTCCGCTCTGTACTCCTGTTGGCAACTCTAATGGAACAAGCGGTGTTAGACCAAACAGTACGGTGTCAGCAGGTAAGGCACTCTTCCAGACGGTGATCGTTTTTGAAGGTAAACCCGGATGTGCCAGCGTTGGATCAACAGGCCACAAGGTAATATCGCGGGAATCAGGATCCCAGCCGACAATTCTGTCACCCATCGTGCAAAGTTTCGTGCTCGGGTCAATTGTCCACTGCATACCGGGAATTTGTGGTTCAGGCAGAATATCAGAGGCATTTCCGCCATCAAACATCCACGTCCGGCACTGACCATCATTCCTGTCCCGGCTGACGACATAACCTGCAACGGGTATTAAATCCGCATTCGTGATTGTTTGCCAGTGTCCGGTAATATTCTGTGGGCTATCGGCAGTAAGCATCAATGTATTACTGAATGGATCGAAACGTCGGCATTGATAGGCACCGGTATCTGGCTTGTATAACAGCAAGTAATTGCCTAAAGGAATAATTTCTGTCGAAGGATCCAGCTCAGCACTCAGGTCTCCTTGTGTTATCAGAGACGGCAGAAAATCTGACTGAGCGATATCGACTTGCCACAAACGGAACTGGTTGGATGCGATTTCCCTGTCGATAACATAGTTACCAATGGGAATAAGTTGATGCCCTGATTTCACTGTCTGCCAATTGCCTGACTTAACTAAATGAAGCTCAGCAATATCAGAGTCAATAAACTGGTAAAGATTCCAGTCACCGGTTGAGGGTGTCCATTGGACAAGGAATTCATATGTAAGGGACATTGAACTTTCTCTCTATTGTGTGTTAGTCAGGTAATAGCATCTTTTATTTAAAATATTTGATGCTATTTAGAATGATTTTTAATAAATGCTTTCATTTAATTTATTGTTTTTATTAAATGTAATTTAAGATCATTAACCCAAGGTCATTTTTAATGAAAAATTAATTTAATTAAAAGTATAGTTGCAAATATAAAAACATAAAAATAAACAACAAAAAAAGAGCGGTTAATTTATTAGGATTTATATAAATGAATATATTAAACACTTACCAATCTATTAAAATAAATAGATTTTAACACTCAAAGCCAATGCAATAGATGTAAAAATAAATATATTAATAGTTATATCACACCTCATCGACCTGAGTGGACAATGGTGGGGTGATTTTCTGAACCCCACCACTTGGCAAAACTACCCTAACGGGCAATTGCCACACTTGATTTGATATGTTTAAGGTGGACAACAATCGTAAAGGTCACAACGACCAATAATGACCATGCTCCCCACTTCCCTGCATGAACAACAGACCAAGCGCCTAACTGATTAGGATATTGCCAAACCCCAAAAAAGGTTCCGAAGTTTTCCGCTAACCAGATAAAAAAGCCAATTAATATAAACGATAATAATAGCGGCATTTTTCGTTCTTTATCCAATGGCGTATAAAAAATAGTGCCACGGGCATACAACCCAAAAATAAAAGCCGTCAGGTACCAGCGATAATCATCAATATAATGATGGCTAAAGAAATTGATATAAATAGCCAGCGCTACCAATGTTGCCATCCAGTACGGTGGATAATGCTCAATGCGCACTTTAAAGAAGCGCCATGACTGTATAATAAAGCTCCCGACAGCGGCATACATAAAACCTGTAAACAACGGAACTCCCCAAAGTTTAGTGAACGCGGCATCAGGATATTGCCATGAACTGATAGAAGCTGATGTTTTAAATAACTCCATGATAAAACCAACTAAGTGGAACACACATATCGCTTTAAATTCATCCCATGTTTCAAGCTTGAATCGTATTAACAATGCCTGAAAGGCTACTGCAAAGACCAACAGCACATCATAACGCGGTATATCCAAGATACCTTTTGCCGGCACTAAAAATAAAGCTAAAAAAAAGAAACCGGCAAATAAACACGAACGGGCATTAATCAAACCAAAGAAAAGAAACTCTAAAATAAACCGTTTAACACCTGTGCTATTATTGGGCTTATGCTCCATTAATATTTTGTCAATTCTATTCAGAACATTAAATTTCTGGTACATACTTTCCATTCAATTAACCTATTGTTGTTAATTCACTACAGTAATCCCTATTTCACGTCACAAATTCTAACAAAATATGGCATGTTATACACTTCGTCTTTCAGGTTACTTTTTTATTATCTGCACTCGCTCACCCATGCCACCGCGATGCATCTTGAAATCCATTGTGTATAAAGAGCTAATATTGATTTTTCTGGTAATCGCCTGCTCTTTTATCCCGAATTACAGACTTAACCGTTGTGTTCGTAAGGCTCACTAAAACAGAAATCACAGACTTCCTTACAAACATTTCTCATCTATTTAATCTTCAATCAGCAAAAACCTCTATAATGCTGCACTAAAATCAGCCGCTTCTGTTTCCAGCAAATAAACAACCAACACGTTAAAAAAACAAAGATGATAACTTGATGTAAATCAATTCAGTCATTATTGACGAAACGAAAAGTACCAGCCTCATCCAATATATCCAGCATAAAAATAGTTATACCAGATAAAAAATAACATATCCCGTAGCTAAAATGACCAGAAAAACTTCACAATCATGAGTTATGATCATGCAGTAATAAATAAAAACAGAATCATTCACTGATAAACATTAACTATTTTTCATGAGGAAGGATGTTGAAAGATTGCGAGATTATCTGTAATGATACCATGATGAATTATACCCACTAAGTCGTAAATGACAGTCTGAAATATTACGGAATCAATTACAAATAACTTGTAAACGGAATACATTCGTATAATTTATTATGAGAGCATTTAAGGGTTCTTTGAATTCGGGTTTTTATCCTCTTCACCCTTCTCAGGAGGATGTGTTTTACGAGCAGGCACTTTATGAAAATAGTCCAATACACAGCCTTAGCTGGTATACGTCATTAGAAGAAAATATTGATATAGCGATTTTACAAAAAGCATGGGATCTACTGCACCAGCATATTGATACATTACGTCTGCGAATAGCGATAGATTCAGATAATGAGGCTATACAATATATTCCGGATCTGAGTAAACCCGAATTAATCAGGTACCATGATGCCATAATGCACCCTGAACCCGAAAAGTACGCTCTTACC
This sequence comes from Xenorhabdus sp. PB30.3, assembly GCF_963895965.1. Classification (NCBI taxonomy): domain Bacteria; kingdom Pseudomonadati; phylum Pseudomonadota; class Gammaproteobacteria; order Enterobacterales; family Morganellaceae; genus Xenorhabdus; species Xenorhabdus sp. PB30.3. Next base: position 5,538 of record NZ_CAWQMW010000146.1, read on the forward strand.
TGGATGAGGCAGCAAACCTATATCCCTGTCAATTACTTAAAGACAACGCCCTATCAAGTGACATTAATCCGGCTGAATAATGAAAAATGTTATTTATTCACGCAATTCCACCACATTATGATAGATAGTGTTGGATTATATCGGCTTCATGAGTATCTCTATCAGTTATACGGCTGCCTTAAACAAGGCCTATCGACGGCATGGTTATCAGATATTCCGCAATATTTAACATCGATAGAGAACGCAAGGGATTATTTAAATAGTATTCATTATAAGAATGATAAAAATTATTGGATTGACTTTTTAAGAAAAAAAGAAATACATCACTTACCCCCTCACTATAAAAATAATGAAACCGGTTATCGCTCTCTGACACTGCCCTTTTCAGCTAAAGAAAGTTTACTGGCTTTTTGTCGCCAACATAAAACGAATTTGCTGGCTGTCTTTTCCAGCCTTGTCACCATCATGATGGCTGAACTTACAGGGCAAAAAGAGCTGATTTTTAATACCATCACACATGGCAGAAGAACAGAAACAGAGAAATATGTCGTTGGTATGCAGGCCAATACGTATCCCGTACATTGCCATATTTCGCCAACATCCAGTGTCATTGAACAAATCAGAGAGATGGAAACGGCTCTGAAAAACAGTTACAGACACAGCCAGTTCCCTCAATCACACCTTGCCCGACTAGCAAATCAACAAGGTTTTTCTTTACCCGGTATTTTTATTGCCTATGACCGTTATTCAGCATCAGCTACTGAAATTAACCAGAATCAGCATTGCCATATCGATGGAATATTTAATATTTATCCCATCGCATTCCGCCTGAAAGATCACGGTTATGATCAGGAATTAAAAATAACGATAGATTATTTGCAGGCCTATTTTAATGATACCGATATTCAAAATGCGCTTGAACGGCTGCAAAATTTATTGGCTGCTATCATTGAGACGCCTTCTGTTCAAGTTAATGAGTTACCTATTTTATTAGAGCAGGAACGTCAAACATTATTACATCTCGAAAAACAGGCTGATATCGCGTATCCACAGGATAAAACCCTACAACAACATTTCGAAGCTCAGGTAGCCATAAGGCCGGATAATGTGGCGGTCATGTTTGAAGATGAAACGCTGACCTATCGCCAGTTAAATGAACGGGCGAATCAACTCGCAGTTGTTATTCGTGAACGTTATCAGCAACAGCATAATCAACCGATGCCGGCTGAGACACTGGTTGCAATCTATCTGGAACGCAGCACGGAAATAGTGATCAGTATTCTGGCGGTGTTGAAAGCAGGCGGCGCTTATGTGCCTGTCTCACCGGATTATCCATCGGAACGGATTCGGTTTATTCTGGAAGATACCAGCTCCTTCTGTGTGATCACTCAGCAAAAATATCGGCCTGTATTGAATAAGTGTACACCGGAACAAACTGTTCTGATTTCCGTAGATGACCGCAGCGTGACCGAAAATCGCTCCACGGAAAATCCGGTATGTACTGGGCAGGCAACCGATCTGGCTTATGTTATCTATACTTCCGGCACCACCGGGCAGCCAAAAGGCGTGTTACAGACACATGCTAATGTCGCCCGTTTATTTGCCAGCACACAGGCAGATTATCAGTTTAACCAGGATGATATCTGGGTGCTGTACCATTCCTATACCTTTGATTTCAGCGTCTGGGAGTTGTGGGGAGCACTGCGCTATGGCGGGTGTGTCATTATTCCGACAACAGAGTGCACTAAGGATTTTGAAAAATTCAGCCGTCTCTGTTCTGCACGGAATGTCACGGTACTGAATCAGACACCGGGAGCGTTTTATGCCTTTATCGAGGCTTCATTAAAGGCCGGCGCTGCATTTCCCCATCTTCGCTATGTCATCTTTGGTGGTGATAAGCTGAATCCGGTACAACTAAAGCCCTGGTGGGATTTTTACGGCGATCAGTCCCCTGCCCTCATCAATATGTACGGGATCACCGAAACCACTGTCCATGTGACCTATAAAAAATTAACTCAGAGCGATGAAACTGCCGTCTCCTGCATCGGGCGACCACTGCGTGATATGTCTGCCTATATCCTGAATCATTCCGGGCAGCTTGCTCCTATTGGCGCGCCCGGTGAACTGTATATCGGCGGTGCCGGGCTGGCACAGGGCTATTTAAACCGGCCGGAATTAACGGCTGAACGCTTTGTGGAGAATCCGTTTGCCACGGATGAGGAGAAAAAATCCGGTTACACCCGCCTGTATAAAACCGGCGATTTAGCCCGCTGGCTACCAAACGGGGAACTGGAATATCTGGGGCGTAATGATTTTCAGGTCACAATCCGCGGTTATCGCATTGAACTGGGGGAAATTGAAAGTGCGCTCGCTTCACATCCACAGGTAAAACAGGCGGTCGTGCTTGATCGAGAATATGAGGGTAATAAAGTTCTGGTCGCTTATCTGGTTAGCCATGAAAAACCTTCAGATGATGCTTTAATCAGCCACTTATCTGCTCTCCTGCCTGACTATATGCTGCCTGCCAGTTTTACCTACACTGAATCCATCCCTCTGACTCAGAACGGTAAAGTCGATCGACGGGCGTTACCAGAACCCGCCTTCGGCAATAAAGCCGGTTCTGTTTCTCCGCGTAATGAACTGGAATCCCGGCTTTGTGATCTTTGGCAGACCGTTCTGGGCGTGAAAGAGGTGGGGATTGAAGATAATTTCTTCCGTCTTGGCGGAAATTCTTTGACAGCCATTAAGCTGATCAGTGCCATTCGCCAGCAATTAGGGCTGGAAGTTTCATTAAGTCAGTTTTTTGAGTTTAAAACCATTGCCGGGCTTTCAGCACAGATGCAGAAAGCAACCGGTATGGTTATTACTCATATTGAACAGGAACGTTATCCGCTGTCATTCGCTCAGGAAAGAATGCTGTTTATCGAGCGTTTTGAACAGGGAACTTATGTCTATCATGTTCCTTACCTCGTGCAACTGGATGACAACACGGATTTGTCATTATTGGAAATCGCGATTAATCGAGTGGTTGATCGTCACCCGATAATGAAGACGGTATACCGCACCGATGCTCGCGGGCATGAATATCAACAAGTACTGGCAGAAAACCTCAGATTCAGATCACAATCCTATCAGGATATGCATACCCTTTTACAATCAGTACGCGCCGAAATCGCCACCCCGTTTGAGCTGGCCGCTGAGCCAAGTCTGCGTTTGTGCCACTATCAAGTGGCTGAAAGCCATTACTTATTGTTCCTTTGGCATCATATTGCCACTGATGGCTGGTCTACCGATATTTTTACCACCGAACTGGCAGAAAATTATCACGCACTTCTGCAAGGGCGTGCCAGCCAATTACCGGCGCTGGAGATCGGCTATGGTGACTATGCACGTTGGCAACGGGAATATTTACAGGGCGAAGTACATGCACAACAACTGGCTTACTGGCAACACACGCTAGCGGGCTTTGAAACGCTGGATTTGCCAACAGACTACTCCAGACCGGCACAGGTCAGTTATCAGGGGCGGGATTTTACATTTACTCTGCCCCCTGTCCTTTCCGAACAGTTGCGGGCGCTGGCCAAAACAGAAGAAACTACGCTGTACACCGTTCTGCTCAGCGCCTTTTATGTCATGCTGGCGAAGCTATCCGGGCAGAATGATATCGTGCTGGGAACTCCGACGGATAATCGCCACCATCCCCAGACTCAGCCTCTGATGGGCATGTTCATCAACTTACTGCCATTGCGGGCACAGTTAGCACAGACCGACAGTGTAAAAACACTGATTGGGCAAATTCATAAAGTCATTGCCGGTGCCAAAGATCATCAGGACATGCCATTTGAACAGCTGCTTGACGCGCTGGTGATGGTACGGGATACCGCCCGCCACCCGATTTTTCAGGTTATGTTTGGCTTACAAAGTTTTGGTGAAAGCCTGACAGACAACCCTGCACTGCCGTTCAGCCCGGTCGATCTGGATGAGTCTTTATACAGCCCGGCCAAATTTGATTTGAGCCTGTTCTTATCCGATGGGCAGACCTGTCTTACCGGTAGCCTCAATTATGCCGTCAGTCTGTTTAGTGAAAACACTGCCGGACGATTGGCTGACTATTATCAACGTGTGCTGGCGGCTTTTGTCGAAGACCACCAGCAAACACTGGCTAACATTAACATCCTATCAGAACAGGAATGCCAGACTCTGTTGCATCACTGGAATCAGACCGATGCACCGTATCCACAGGATCAAACGCTACAACAACTGTTTGAAACTCAGGTAGAAAAAACACCGGATAATGCAGCGCTGGTATTTGAAGGCGAAACCCTGACTTACCGTCAGCTGAATGAACGGGCAAACCAGCTGGCCTGTGTTATCCGGGCATGTTACCGACAGCAGCATAATGAAGAGTTGCAGGCAGATATGCCGATAGCACTCTATTTCGATCGCAGCCCGGAAATGGTGATCAGCATGCTGGCGGTGCTGAAGGCCGGTGGGGCTTATGTTCCCATTTCACCGGCCTATCCTGCCGAACGGATCCAGTTTATTCTGGCTGATACCGCAGCATTCTGCATACTGACTCAGCAACGTCATCTGACAACACTGGCAGCATATTGTCAGGCACTGCCTGAACAACCGATACTGATTGCGTCAGATGACCAGACCATCACCGCAGAGCAGCCTGTAGAAAATCCGGCACGAATCAATACTTCCACCGATTTGGCCTATATCATCTATACCTCCGGCACAACCGGGCAGCCCAAAGGGGTCATGATTGAACACAACAATGTGGCTCATATGGCGGCGGCACAAGCAAACATTCTGGATACCTCGAACATAAAGAAAGCCTTAATGTTTGCTGCTTATGTGTTTGATGGCTCAGTTTTTGAATTATTCCCCGGCCTATTCAGAGGGATCACGCTTTACCTTTGTAGTGAAACAGAACGGAATGTCATTTCAGTTGCGCAGCTCATTCAACGTGAAAGTATCGAAGCGGCAGCCTTACCCCCCGCTATGCTGAAATTACTGACTGATACTGAGTTGCCTTCTTTGCGAGTATTGGTGACAGCGGGAGAAGCGCCTTCCTCCGATTTCATTAAACATTTCAGCCAGACCAGTCGCGTACTGAATTCTTACGGCCCGACAGAAGTCACGGTCTGTGCGACTGAAAAGCAGTTTCAGCAGGGGGATATCCCGGCTAATATCGGCAAGGCCATTAATAACGTCCGTCTTTACGTTCTTGACGAGCACGGTAATTTATCCCCTGTCGGCACACCGGGCGAGCTGTATATAGGCGGAGCCGGGCTGGCGCGGGGGTATTTAAACCAGCCTGAACTGACCGCCGAGCGTTTTGTACCTAATCACTTTGCTACCGCAGAAGACAGAACAAAAGGATATACCCGCCTGTACCGAACCGGAGATTTAGTCCGCTGGCTACCAAATGGTGAGCTGGAATATCTGGGACGCGATGATTTTCAGGTCAAAATCCGTGGCTATCGGATTGAACTGGGTGAAATTGAACGGGCACTGACTTTACATCCACAGGTAAAACAAGCGGTAGTCATTGATCATGAATATGACGGCAACAAAACACTGGTTGCTTATCTGGTCATTGATGGAGAACTGACCGATGAGGTATTAATCCGTTATTTATCCGCCCGCTTGCCTGAATATATGTTGCCAGCCTGCTTTAACCATATTGATGCAATCCCTTTAACAGTGAATAGCAAAGTGGATCGCCGGGCATTACCGGAACCCGTTTTCGGCAATAAAATGGGCTATGTCGCCCCCCGTAATGCACTGGAAACTCAGCTTTGTGCTATCTGGCAGGAAGTTTTGGGGCTGGAACAGGTAGGTATTGAAGATAATTTCTTCCGTATCGGAGGGAACTCTCTGACCGCCATTAAGCTGACTGCGGCTATTCATCGCATTTTGGCAACTGAAATCTCACTCACCCAACTGTTTGAGCTGAAAACCATCGCAGAACTGGCAACACAAATGAGGGAGAAGAGTTATACAGTTATCCCCCATCTGGCACAGGCGCACTATCCTTTATCCTTTGCGCAGGAGCGCATGTTATTTATCGAACAATTTGAACAGGGCAGCAATGCTTATCATGCGCCTTATCTACTTCAACTGGATAACGAAATTAGCCTCCCTTTATTGGAAACTGCCATCAACCGGCTGGCTGAACGCCATTCCGTGATAAAAACAGTCTACCGTCCTCATGATGAAGGCCAGATTTACCAGCAGGTGCTGGACAGGGATCTGAAAATAACCTCCCAGTCCTGCGAAAATATGGATGAGCTACTGAATGCTGCGCGCACCGAGATAGCACGTCCATTCAATCTGACTACAGAACTCAGCCTGCGTTTATGCCACTATCAGGTGGCTGACAGTCACTATTTACTGCTGTTATGGCACCATATCGCTATTGATGGCTGGTCTATCGCTATTTTTATGGCGGAACTGGCAGAAATTTATCAGGCTCTACGGGATAACCGTACCTGCCAGCTCACACCACTGGAGATCACTTACGGTGATTATGCTGTCTGGCAGCGTGATTACTTACAGGGTGACAGATATGAACATCAGCTAAGTTACTGGCAACAAATGCTGGCCGGTTATGAACCGCTGGCCTTGCCTGCTGACAATCCCAGACCTGCTCAGGTCAGCTATCAGGGACGGGATTTCAACTTTGTACTGGACACCCGGCTTTCGGAGCAATTGCGGACACTGGCAAAAACACAGGAAACCACCCTCTATACTGTGCTGCTCAGTGCCTTTTACGTCACATTAGCGAAACTCTCCGGACAGGACGATATCGTTCTGGGAACACCAACGGATAACCGCCACCATGCCCAGACTCAGCCCCTGATTGGCATGTTCGTTAACTCGCTGGTTTTAAGGGCACAACTTGAACAAACCACCAGCGTAGAAAATCTGATTCAGCAGACCCATCAGTTAGTTGCCGAAGCCAAAGCGTATCAGGATATGCCATTCGAGCAGTTGCTTGAAATACTCGGCATTGAGCGCGATACCTCGCGCCATCCGATTTTTCAGATCATGTTCGGCTTACAAAATCCCGAAGAAAGTCTGCCACAGGGAACGCATCTGCCCTTCAGCCCGGTAATACTGGAAGAGCCTCTGTACAGCCCCGCTAAATTTGACCTGCATCTGTATTTATCCGATAGCCAAAGCGGGATTTCCGGCTGCCTGAATTATGCGGTCAGTCTGTTTAATGAAACGACCATTATGCGGCTGGCAGATATTTATCAGCGGGTACTGGTGGCTTTTGTGGCAGACCAGAAACAGCCGCTATTCGGGCTGGATATCCTGTCGGGACAGGAACGCCATACTCTGCTGCATCGCTGGAATCAGGCTGAGATGGACTATCCGCAGGATAAAACCCTGTCGCAACTGTTTGAAGCACAGGCAGACAAAACCCCAGATAATGTGGCACTGGTATTTGAGGACGAAACGCTGACCTATCGCCAGTTAAACGAACGGGCAAATCAACTCGCAGCTGTGATCCGTGAGCGTTATCAGCAACAGCATCATCAACCGATGTCGGCTGATACACTGATTGCGCTCTATCTGGCACGCAGCCCGGAAATGGTGATCAGTATTCTGGCAGTACTGAAAGCGGGAGGTGCTTATGTGCCCGTTTCACCGGAATACCCGCCTGAACAAGTCTGGTTTATTCTGGAAGATACCCAGACTCCTTGTGTAGTGACTCAGCAGCGGTATTTAGATGCGCTGAAAGCATGTACACAAACAGAGATGGAACAGCCCGCCCTGATTACGGCAGATGATCCGGCTGTAGCACAAAACCCATCAACGGAGAATCTGGCCTTCACGCATCAGGCAACCGATCTGGCCTATGTTATCTACACCTCCGGCACCACGGGGCAGCCAAAAGGTGTGTTGCAGACGCATGAAAATGTCGCCCGCTTATTTGCCAGCACACAGGCAGATTACCAGTTTAATCAGAGTGATATCTGGGTGCTGTATCATGCTTACACGTTTGATTTCAGTGTCTGGGAATTATGGGGTGCATTGCTCTATGGCGGACGCCTGATTATCCCGACTATTGAATGTACCAAAGATTTTGACCGTTTCAGCCGCCTTTGTTCAGATCAGAACGTTACCGTACTGAACCAGACGCCGGGCGCATTTTATGCCTTTATTGACGCTGCACTGAATATAAAAGCAGAATTCCCTCATCTGCGTTATGTGATCTTCGGTGGCGATAAACTGAATCCGGTACAACTGAAACCCTGGTGGGATCATTACGGCGATCAAACGCCTGCCCTCATCAATATGTACGGGATCACCGAAACCACCGTCCATGTGACCTATAAAAAATTAACCCCAAACGATGCCACCACAGTCTCCTGCATCGGGCGGCCACTACGTGACATGTCTGCCTATATTCTGAATCAATACGGGCAACTGGCTCCGATTGGTACACCGGGCGAGCTGTATATCGGTGGCGCAGGACTGGCACGGGGCTATTTAAACCGACCGGAACTCACCGCTGAACGTTTTGTGCAGGCTTCTTTTGCCTCGGAGAAAAACAAAGAACGCGGTTACACCCGTCTGTATAAAACCGGCGACTTAGCCCGCTGGCTGCCAAACGGGGAGCTGGAATATCTGGGGCGTAACGATTTTCAGGTTAAGATCCGTGGTTATCGTATTGAGCTGGGTGAAATCGAAAGCGCACTTGCTTCACATCCACAGATAAAACAGGCCGTCGTGATCGATCGTGAATATGACGGCAACAAAACGCTGGTCGCTTATCTGGTCATCAATGGTGAACTTGCACATGATGCATTAACCCGTTACTTATCCTCCCGTCTGCCTGAATATATGCTGCCTGCCAGCTTTACCCCCATTGAGGAAATTCCTCTGACCAAAAACGGTAAAGTCGATCGCCGGGCATTGCCGGAGCCGGTTTTCGGCAATAAAACAGGTTATGTTGCTCCCCGCAATGCGCTGGAAGCTCAACTGTGTACCATTTGGCAGGAGGTTCTGGGACTGGAACAGGTGGGGATTGAAGATAATTTCTTCCGTATCGGAGGCAACTCCCTGACCGCCATTAAGCTGACCGCTGCGATCCGCCGCATTCTGACAACGGAAGTCTCGCTGGCACAACTCTTTGAGCTGAAAACTATCGCAGGTCTGGTCACGCAGATGGAGAAGCAGACTTATACGGTTATTCCGCATCTGGCCCTGAATCGTTATCCTTTATCCTTTGCGCAGGAACGGATGCTGTTTATCGAACAGTTTGAACAAGGTTCCGATACCTACCATATTCCTTATCTGGTTCAGCTGGATGATGAAACCTGTCTGCCTGTATTAGAAACTGCCATTAACCGGCTGGCTGAACGCCATTCAGTCATAAAAATGCTGTACCAGCCTGATGATGAAGGCCAGATTTACCAGCAGGAAATGAATTGTCATCTGGTTATTCAGTCCCGGTCCTGTGAAACGATGGAAACGCTGCTGAGTACCGTGCAGGCTGAAATAGCCACACCATTTGATCTGTCTGATGAGCCTAGCCTGCGTTTGCGCCACTATCAGGTCGCTGACAGCCACTATTTATTGCTGTTGTGGCACCATATCGCCTTTGATGGCTGGTCTGCCGATATTTTCATCAATGAACTAGCGGAGATTTACCCTGCCCTACGGGATGGCCGTGACTACCAGCTTACACCTCTGGAGATCAACTACGGAGATTATGCCGTCTGGCAACGCCATTATTTACAGGGTGCAAACTATGAACAGCAGCTTGCTTACTGGCAACAAACGCTGGCGGGTTATGCTTCACTGAATTTACCTACTGATTATCCCAGACCTGCGCAGGTAAATTATCAGGGGCAGGATTTCAGTTTTGAACTGGATATCGCCCTCTCGGAACAGTTGCGGACACTGGCAAAATCACAGGAAACCACTCTTTATACCGTGTTGCTGAGTGCCTTTTACGTCACGCTGGCGAAACTCTCCGGACAGGACGATATTGTTCTGGGAACGCCAACGGATAACCGCCACCATGCCCAGACTCAGCCTCTGATTGGCATGTTCGTGAACTCGCTGGTTTTAAGGGCACAGCTTGAAAAAAACACCAGCGTGGAAACGCTGATTAAGCAGACGCATCAGCAGGTGAGTGAAGCCAAAGCGCATCAGGATATGCCGTTTGAACAACTTATTGATGCCCTGAACCTTGAGCGTGATACTTCACGTCACCCGATTTTTCAGGTGATGTTCAGTGCTCAGAGTGAACCTCAGTCAAGCGAAACCCGTCTGCCATTTTGTTCGGTAACTCTGGAAAAACCGCTATACAGCCCTGCCAAGTTTGACCTGAGCCTGTTTTTATCCGATGGAAAAACCGGCATTACGGGTTGCCTGAATTACGCGATCAGCCTGTTTAACGAAAACACCATCACGCGGCTGGCAGCCAGCTATCAGCGGGTACTGAGTGCTTTTGTGGCAAATCAGCAACAAGCCTTATCCAGAATTGATATTTTATCTGCGCAGGAGCGACATACCCTGCTACACGGCTGGAACCAGACGGCTGCCCCATATCCGCAGGATAAAACCCTGTCACAGCTGTTTGAAGCACAGGCCGACCAACATCCCGAAGCCATCGCCGTTATCTTTGAAGACCAAAGCATCAGCTACAGAGAACTCAACCGGCGTGCCAATCAGCTGGCTCATCATCTGATTGCGCTGGGAGTACGCCCAGATGACCGAGTCGCTATTTGCCTTGAACGCAGCCCGGAGATGATTGTGGGATTACTCGCTATTCTCAAGGCAGGCGGGGCTTATGTGCCGCTCGATCCAACCTACCCGACGGAACGGCTCAGCTTTATGCTGGCGGATGCAGCGCCGGTCGCCCTGCTGACTCAAACCACACAGGCGGATAAATTATCCGGCTCCGTCACCACGGTATTGCTCGATGAGCAGGCCCAATTCCTTGCCACCCTGCCGGATACGGATCCTGATACGCAGGCCTTAGGACTGACATCCCGCCATCTGGCTTATGTCATTTACACATCCGGCTCTACCGGGCAGCCAAAAGGCGTAATGGTGGAGCATCGCAATGTCCTGCGACTGATTATCAATAATGGTTTTGCTGATATAGACCCTTCTGACTGCGTTGCTCATTGCGCTAACCCATCATTTGATGCCGCTACATGGGAAATCTGGTCTGCCCTGCTTCACGGCAGCCGCTTGTATATTGTATCTTCATCGGTCTTGCTCGACCCTCTTCGTTTCCGCGACATCCTGATTAAAGGTAAAGTGACCGCATTATGGCTAACCGTAGGCTTGTTTAACGAGTACCTTGATCCTCTTCTTCCGGTATTCGGACAACTACGCTATCTACTTGTCGGGGGCGATGTTCTAAATCCGCAGAAAATAAAACAGGTACAGTTGGCAGAAACCTCACCTGTTCACCTGATTAACGGCTACGGCCCAACAGAAACAACCACCTTTGCCGCCACTTATACAATGACGGAGATGGTTGATGTAACTCAATCTATCCCTATCGGTCGTCCGATTGCCAATACCCGGATTTATTTACTGAACACAGATGAACAACCCGTGCCCATTGGGGCAATAGGAGAACTTTACATTGGCGGAGACGGCGTTGCCCGAGGTTACCTGAACCAGCCTGAACTGACAGCAGAACGTTTCCTGACCGATCCATTCTCTCCGGAACCGAATGCCCGTATGTACAAAACCGGCGATCTCGCCCGCTGGTTGCCGGACGGCAATATTGAATACCTTAGCCGCAACGATTTTCAGGTTAAGCTACGTGGGTTCCGTATCGAACTGGGCGAAATCGAAAACGCCCTGACCGCCCACCCACAGGTAAAACAGGCCGTAGTCATTGATCGTGAACATCACAATCATAAGGTGCTGGTAGCCTATCTGGTGACGGAAGGTTCACTATCCAGTGACAGCCTGATGGAATATCTCTCTTCCCGCTTGCCGGAATATATGCTGCCTGCCAGCTTTAGCGTTATAGAATCTATTCCGCTGACGCTGAACGGCAAAGTGGATCGCCGTGCACTTCCAGAGCCAATCTGGAGTAATCAGGAGCACTATATTGCGCCCCGCGATGCACTGGAAATTCAGCTGTGTCATATCTGGCAGGATGTGTTAGGTCTGGAGCAGATTAGCGTTGAGGATAATTTCTTCCGTATTGGCGGCGATTCGATTGTCAGCATCCAGCTGGTTTCTAAACTGCGTCAGGCCGGTTTTACCCTTCAGGTGAAAGCCATTTTTGAGGCACCCACGGTGGCACAATTAGCCCGATTACTGGCTCAGACGGTTTCTTCCGAGAAAGTCATTGCCGAACAAGGGTTGCTAACCGGAGAATTTGATCTGTTACCTGTCCAGCAGACTTTCTTTGACTGGGATTTCGCCAATGCACACCACTGGAATCAGGCCCTTATGGTTCAGATACCCGGTCATATTAAATCTGCGCAGGTTGAACAAGCACTGATAATACTGGCTGAACGGCACGATATGCTGCGTACCCGTTTTATTAAGACCGAAAACGGCTACCGCCAGTGCTATTCCACAGAAATACCGGGCTCACCTTCTCTTTTACAACACGTTGATATCCGTGAGTTCAATCAGGAAGAGCTGTATCAACAACTCACTCAATGGCAAAGCGGGTTCGATTACCATAACGGGCCATTATGGCAGGCTGCTCATCTGATTGGCTACGCAGATGGCAGTGCCCGGTTATTTTTTGCCTTCCACCATCTGATTATTGATGCCGTATCGTGGCGGATTATTGCCGAAGATATGCGTTTACTCTTGCAGGGTATGGCGTTGCGCCCAAAAACCAGCAGTTATCGCCAATGGGTAGCCGCAGTACATCACTACGCCGAACAGCATCAGAATGAGATTACCTACTGGCAACAGGTGATGGCAGGCCATGTTGCTAAACCAGCGCAGGATAACATCACCCGTCACCCGCTAAGTCTTTCTGTGAAGACGACAAACATTCTGCTGCATGAAGCCAACACGGGTTATCACACTGAAATTAACGATTTACTTCTGAGTGCGCTGGCGCTGGCTTTACAGGACGTCTTCGCGCAATCCGTTAATCACATTACGCTGGAAGGGCACGGACGGGAACATATCGATAACACACTGGATGTTTCTGAAACCGTGGGCTGGTTTACCACGCTGTATCCGGTTCAGTTGCAAACACAGCCTGATATTGCCGAAACCATTATTCATACCAAAGAGATGCTGCGTGGTATTCCGAACAAAGGGATCGGTTATAGCACATTGCATCAGGCGGGGTATCTGACCGGTGATTTACCGGCTATCAGTTTCAACTATCTCGGTCAGCTTGGAGGAGCCTGCCATCAGGATTGGAGCATCACCAGTGATGATTGCGGGAATGCGATAGCCAGCGAAAATAGCAGCCATTTATTACTGGGCATCAATGGCGCAATTCAGGCCGGGAGACTGCAATTCAGTGTGGATTCCCGCCTGCCGCCAAACCAGACCACCATATTTATCGCCACATTTGAGCAAATGCTCAACCGCGTTATCGCCATTGCTCAGGCACAGACGCAATCAGGAGGGATAAAGACGCCCAGTGATTATGGTATTGAAGGGCTTTCAGTCAGGTCATTAAATCAGCTTCAACAGCAGTATCAAATTGAAGCCCTGTATCCCGCCACCAGCCTGCAACAAGGTTTTGTCTACCATTATCTGGCTCAGCCGCAGGATGATGCCTATCGCGTACAATGGTTGCTGGATTATCACACCGATGTTGACATTGCCGCCTACCAACAGGCGTGGGAGCTGGCTTCGCTTCGTTTCCCTACTCTCAGAACCGCCTTTGACTGGGAAGGGAAAATATTACAGGTGATTACAACCGAGGCCAGTATTGGTTCGACCAACTTCAGAAGAGAAGACCTCAGCCAATTATCAGAAGCCGAACGCCACCGGGTGATTGACGAAGTTCAGCAAACTGACCGTACCCTGCCGTTTGATTTAAGTCAGCCCGGTTTGGTTCGTTTCACGATGATTCAACAGCGTGAACAACTGACTACAGTGCTTGTCACGCTGCACCACAGCATTATCGATGGCTGGAGTACGCCGATTTTATTACAGGCTGTACATGAGTATTACAACGCCATCATTCAGGGCGAACTACCTGAAATCACAGTGGATCAAGCCTATCCGGCTACCCAGCAATATTATCTGGATCACAAAGCAGAATCAGACCGTTACTGGACAGAGCGTAAACCTCAGTTTCAGGGAGCCAATGATTTTTCAGCTTTACTGAGCCATTCCATTGATTTAACACAGGTAAAAACCGTTGAAAAACCTGCTGCACAGTTACTGACTCTACAAGACAGCGCCTATCATCAGCTTAAAGAGATCTGCCGGACTCAGGGCGTAACCCTGAATGTCGCTCTGCAATTTGCATGGCATAAACTCCTGCATAGCTACACGAGTGATGAACAGACCATTGTCGGTACAACCGTATCCGGCCGTGATGTGCCCGTGGAGGGTATTTCGGACAGTGTTGGTTTGTATATCAATACATTACCGCTGATGGTGCAATGGGATCACACCGACAGTGTGGCAACGGTTTTACAGGCCATTCAGCAGGATATCGCGGCCCTCAACAGCCACAGTGATATCGCCCTGTCCAGCCTGCAATCTGACGGCGAGCGGTTATTCCATAGCCTGCTGGTCTTTGAAAACTACCCTGTTCCGGCGGTAAGTGAAGATATAGCCGGTATAGAACATACCCTGACATTCCGTAAAGCAGTCGAAAAAGTCGATTATCCGGTGCTGATAATGGCCTATGAACACGATAACAAGCTGGTTATCAAATTCAGTTACGGGGAAGACTGGCTGACAGAAGAACAGGCGCAACATTTACTCTGTCAGCTTGAACGTATCCTGTATGCGGTCGCCAGTAACCCACATCAGCCACATACGTCAGTCTCTTTCCTCAGCGAAGAAGAGCGTCATACTCTTCTGTATCGCTGGAATGAAACAGCGGCCCCTTATCCACAGGATAAAACCCTGCCACAACTGTTTGAAGCTCAGGCCAGCCAACATCCCGAGGCCATCGCCGTGATCTTTGAAGATCAAACCATCAGCTACAGCGAACTTAACGCTCGAGCCAACCAGCTTGCTCATCATCTGATTGCGCTGGGGGTACGTCCTGATGACCGGGTAGCTGTTTGTCTTGAGCGCAGCCCGGAGATGGTGGTGGGGTTACTCGCCATCCTCAAGGCAGGTGGAGCTTATGTCCCGCTCGATCCGTCCTACCCGACTGAACGACTCAGCTTTATGCTGGAGGATTCAGCGCCGGTCGCCCTGCTGACTCAAACCACACAGGCGGATAAATTATCCGGCTCCGTCACCACGGTATTACTTGATGCACAGGCGACAGAGCTTGCCACCCTGCCGGACACGGATCCTGATACGCAGGCATTAGGGCTGACATCACGCCATCTGGCTTATGTCACCTATACTTCCGGATCGACAGGTTTACCTAAAGGCGTCATGGTGGAGCACCGTAATGTTCTGCGCCTGATTATTAATAATGGCTTTGCCGATATCGGGCCGGATGACTGCATCGCGCATTGCGCCAATATTTCATTTGATGCTGCGACATGGGAAGTGTGGTCAGGGTTAATGAATGGTGCCCGTATCCTGCTGGTGCCGGAGAAAACCTTGCTACAGCCAGCCGAATTTGGTCAGTGTCTGTCAGCTGCCGGTGTCAGTGCGCTGTTTCTGACCACGGCGCTGTTTAACCAGTATGCCGACCTGATCGCTCCTGCGCTGTCAGGGCTGCGGTATGTCCTGTTCGGCGGTGAAAAGAGTGATAATCGGGCCGCCATGCGCCTCCGGGCAGAATATTCTCCTCAACATTTGCTGCATGTCTACGGGCCAACAGAAACGACCACGTTTGCCACAGCCTACGATATGCCACAGATGGAAAGCGGAAAACTGCCCATCGGGCAGCCTATCAATAATACGCGCATCTACATTCTGGATAATCAGGGACAGCCTGTTCCCGCAGGTGTGCCCGGTGAAATCCATATTGGCGGAGGCGGTGTCGCCCGAGGCTACCTGAACCGGCCTGAGCTGACAGCAGAGCGTTTCCTGACCGATCCGTTCTCTCCTGAACCGAATGCACGCATGTACAAAACCGGTGATCTCGCCCGCTGGTTGCCGGACGGTAATATTGAATACCTTAGCCGCAACGATTTTCAGGTTAAGTTACGCGGGTTCCGTATTGAACTGGGTGAAATCGAAAGTGCCCTCACATCCCATCTACAGGTGAAACAAGCGGTGGTGATTGACCGGGAGCATCATGGTCATAAAGCGCTGGCCGCTTATCTGGTAACAGACGGGCAGATCCCCGATGAAAACCTGCTTGGCTACTTATCGGCACACCTGCCGGATTATATGTTACCGGCCAGTTTTACCCGGATTGAAGCTATTCCGCTGACCCTGAATGGCAAAGTAGACCGCCGCGCCTTGCCTGATCCAGTTTGGGGAGATCGCGATAATTATGTCGCCCCCCGCAATGCACTGGAAACCCGGCTGTGCACTCTCTGGCAGGAAGTTCTAAGGCTGGAGCGGATAAGTATTGATGATAACTTTTTCCGCATTGGTGGTGATTCGATTATCAGTATCCAGCTGGTCTCGAAACTACGGCAGGCGGGTTTCACTCTTCAGGTTACCTCAATTATCGAGGCACCGACGGTGGCTCAGTTAGCCCAATTACTGATGCAGGATACCTCTACCGATACAATCATCGCGGAACAGGGAATATTAAACGGGGAATTTGACCTGTTACCTGTTCAGCAAATGTTCTTCGACTGGGCACTGCCAAATCCGCACCACTGGAATCAGGCCTTTATGGTTCGGTTACCCGGTGATATCAAATCCACGCAGATTGAACAGGCGCTGATGGCACTGGCTGATCGGCATGATATGTTACGCGCTCATTTTGTCAGAACAGAACAGGGCTATCGCCAGTGTTACCCGGCCAAAATGCCATCTTCACAGCTCCCGTTACCGCACTATGATATTCGTGGATTAGATAAGGAAGCGCTCAATCAACAACTGACTGCATGGCAAAACCACTTTAATTACGATAATGGGCCATTGTGGCAGGCGGCTCATCTGACCGGCTACACGGATGGCAGTGCGCGCTTATTCTTCGCTGCACATCACCTGATTATTGATGTCGTCTCGTGGAGGATTATCGCGGAAGATATCCGACGGATATTGCAGGGTGAAACCCTGCCGGCCAAAACCAGCAGCTACCGGCAGTGGGTGAAGGCCATCCGTCAGTATGCCGAACAGCATCAACAGGAGATTACCTACTGGCAACAAACGCTGGCAGAAACTTCTAGCCACACAGCTTCTGATAACCTCAGCCAACATACCCTGAGTATTTCTGCTGCACTGACGGGCATTTTACTGCGGGAAGCTAACGCCGGTTATCAGACTGATATTAATGATTTATTGCTGAGTGCACTGGCACTGGCTCTACCGGAGGTATTCTCACAATCCGTTAACTCCATCACGCTGGAAGGCCACGGACGCGAAAATATCGACCATACACTGGATGTTTCTGAAACCATTGGCTGGTTTACTACCTTGTATCCTGTTCGTCTGGCAATGCAGGCGGATATCGCTGAGACCATTATTCACACCAAAGAGATGCTGCGCGCCGTCCCGAATAAAGGGATAGGTTATGGCGCATTACGTCAGGCGGGTGCTCTGGCCGGGGATTTACCGGCCATCAGTTTCAACTATCTGGGCCAACTGGGAGGTGAACGCGAACAAGACTGGGCACTGACACGTGACGATACGGGCAGCACCTCGGCAGACGAAAATCACAGTCATCTGCTGCTGAACATCAACGGACTGGTTCAGGCCGGTCAACTACAATTCCAGATCGGTTCCCGTTTAACTGCGGATCAGACACAGACATTTATCGCCGCCTTTGAACAGGCGCTCCGTTCTGTCATCACCACCGCCCAGAAACAGGCGCAATCCGGTGGGATAAAAACCCCCGCGGATTATGGTATCAAGGGGCTTTCCATCAAGCTGCTGCGCCAGCTTCAACAGGTATATCAGATTGAAGCCTTATACCCCGCCACCAGCCTGCAACAGGGTTTTATTTATCATCATCTGGCCCAGCCACAGGACGATGCTTATTGCGTTCAGATATTGTTGGATTACCACACTCAACTCGATTTTGCGGCCTACCAGCAAGCATGGGCACTGGCTTCACTGCGTTTTCCTATCCTCAGAACCGCCTTTAACTGGACGGAAGAGGTATTACAAATTATTACTGAGGAAGCGAGTATCAGTACCGCCAACTTCAGCATGAAAGATATCCGCTCATTGCCGGAGGATGATCGACACACAGCCATCAGTACAATTCAACAACGGGATCGCGCCCTGCCGTTTGATTTCAGCCTTCCCGGATTGATTCGCTTTACTCTGATCCAACAGCATGAGCAACTGGTTACGGTGCTCACCACCCTGCACCACAGTATTATTGATGGTTGGAGTAACCCGATTTTATTACAGACTGTACATGAGTATTACAACGCTATCATTCAGGGAGATATGCCTGAAATCAGGGTAGATCAAGCCTATCCGGCTACCCAGCAATATTATCTGGATCATCAGGCCGAATCAGATCGCTACTGGGCGGAGCGCAAAGCGCAATTTCAGGGCACCAATGATCTTTCAGCACTGTTAAGCCACCGTGTTGATTTGAGCCAGATAAAAACCATTGAACATCCTGCCGAGCAGGGGATTATTTTACAGGGCAGCGCTTATGAACAGCTGAAAAATACCTGCCGCGCGCAGGGCGTGACGCTGAATGTGGCCCTACAATTTGCCTGGCATAAACTGCTGAACAGTTATACCGGTGATGAGCAGACTATTGTCGGTACAACGGTATCCGGCCGTGATGTGCCCGTAGAAGGTATTGCGGACAGTGTCGGCCTGTATATCAATACCCTGCCGCTGATGGTGCAATGGGATCACACCGACAGTGTAGCGGCGGTTTTACAGGTGATTCAGCAGGATATCGCCGCCCTGAACAGCCACAGTGCGGTATCGCTTTCCGGTCTGCAATCTGACGGAGAGCGGTTATTCCATAGCTTGCTGGTCTTTGAAAACTATCCGGTTCCAGTAGCAGATGAAAATAACTCGGGCATTGAGCATACCGTGGCATTCCGCCAGTCGGTGGAAAAAGTGGACTATCCGCTGTCACTCATGGCCTATGAACAGGATAACCGTTTAGTTATCAAACTCAGTTACGGTGAAGACTGGCTGACGGAAGAACAGACTCAGCGTCTGTTGGATCAGCTTGAACGCATTCTGTCTGCGGTGATGTACGCCCCAGACCAACCTCATACTGAAATCACCTTCTTCAGCGAGGAGGAACGCCATACCTTGTTGCACAGCTGGAACCAGACCAATGTAGCGTATCCACAGGATAAAACTCTACAACAACTATTTGAAACACAGGTGGAAAAGACACCGGACAATGTGGCACTGGTGTTTGAGGACGAAACCCTGACCTACCGCCAGTTAAACGAGCGGGCTAATCAACTGGCTCATGTGATCCGCGAATGCTATCAGCAACAGAGTAATAAGATGATGCAGGCGGATACCCCGATAGCCCTTTATCTTGACCGCAGCCCGGAAATGGTTATCAGTATTCTGGCGGTTCTGAAAGCCGGTGGCGCTTATGTGCCTATTTCCCCGGAATATCCCGCCGAACGGGTACAGTTTATTCTGTCGGATACGGCTGCTGGTTGTGTACTAACCCAGCAACGACACCTCATCACACTCAAAACTTACTGTCAGTCACACAAAGAACAGCCGTTACTGATAGCAACTGATGACCCGGCAGTCACGGTCACTCAGCCCGTGGAAAATCCGGCTCAGATAAATTCAGCCTCTGACTTAGCCTATATCATCTATACTTCCGGCACGACGGGACAACCCAAAGGCGTGATGGTAGAACATACCAGCGTCAACAACCTGAGCCAGTTTATTATCCGAACCCATTCACTGTATCCACAAACCAGGACGCTGTTTTTCGCCAACTACGTTTTTGATGCCTCAGTGTTTGAGATTTTCCCGGCCCTGACCGCAGGAGCATCGCTATATATCGCTCCTGCCACAGTGACAGTGAATAGTGAGCAATTGCTGGCATTTATCAATACCCATGAAATAACCCGAGCATTTATCCCAACAGCCTTAATGAATCATTATTCCGCTGATTTATTCCGCTCTTCCCTGCAAATTATCCATACAGGTGGAGAAACTCTGAATGCCCTGAATTTGCCACCGGCAATCACTGTATTTAATCAATATGGCCCGACAGAAATCACTGTTTGTGCAACCCAAAACTTATTGCAGGGAGATGATTTATCCATTGGCAGCGGTATTGATAACACAAGCCTGTATGTTATTGATCGTCATGGTAATCCTGTACCTGTTGGCGCACCGGGGGAGCTATATATCGGTGGTGCGGGTGTCGCACGGGGATATTTAAATCAGCCAGAGTTAACCGCTGAACGCTTTGTGGTAAATCCATTTGCCACAAATGAAGATAAACTTCAGGGTTATACCCGCCTGTATAAAACGGGCGATCTGGTACGCTGGCAGCCGGACGGCAAACTGGAATATCTGAGTCGAAATGATTTTCAGGTTAAAATTCGCGGCTTCCGCATTGAGTTGGGTGAAATTGAAAGTGTCCTGTCCTCCCATCCGCAGGTGAAACAGGCGATCGTGATAGATCATGAATATGACGGAAATACTGTACTGGTCGCTTATCTGGTGACAGACGACGGACTGCCTGATGATACCCTGCGCAGCTACCTCTCTTCCCGTCTGCCTGAATATATGCTGCCTGCCAGCTTTACCTATATTGAGTCCATTCCGTTGACTGTGAATGGGAAGCTGAACCGCCGCGCTCTGCCAGAACCGGTCTGGGGAAATAGTGATCACTATGTTGCCCCGCGCAATAAGCTGGAAACCCAGTTATGTGCCATCTGGCAGGACATTCTGGGACTGAAACAAGTCGGTATTGAGGATAATTTCTTCCGTATCGGCGGAAATTCACTGGTAGCCATTAAACTTACCTCCGTGATCCGCGATACCCTGCAAATTGACATTCCGTTAAATATTTTGTTTAGCGGTAAATCCATTTCTTCGTTATCGCAATGGCTGGAAACAGATGCAGACCATGCTCAACCCGGTTTACTGAATTTCTTCACACCAGAGTCAACCGCGACCAATAAGCTATTTATGATCCATCCGGCCAATGGCGGCAGTGAAGTTTATGAATCGCTGGCAAGTGCACTGTCTGATAACTATAACTGCATCGGCATTAACAACTATAACCTCAGCACGGATAATCCAACCGATTCACTGTATCAGTTGGCTAAGATTTATAGGGAATTAATGCTGACAGAAACCACTATCGATCAGCCTATTTATATTCTGGGCTGGTCACTCGGCGGGCAATTAGCGATGGAAATCGCCTTTCAGTTAGAGCAGCTGGGGGCAACAAAAATTCAGCTGTTTTTATTGGATACTGTACTCAATAACGAGGAAATAAAAACGCTCAGAGATAAATTAGATATTTCAGCAATAAATGAAGTAGTAACTGAAAACTTGCAGAAACTGGGAGCTACAAATAGCTATATCAACAAGATACTAGAGATTATGCCATTTGAAAATTCCATCGCCAATTGTGAATTAAGCGGTAAATTAAACCAGACCGACATCATTTTATTTAAAGCCGGTCAGGTGAAGTTATTAAACAAAGGCGAAATTGAAATACAAATAGGCCAGTTGATCATAGAGATACCGGATAATAATATTTCTCAATGGTCAGCTAATCCAATAATAGTTCAGCAGATTACTGATTATTACCACGAAAATATGATTGATGCGGTTGACCTTATCAGTACTGAAGCCGTTAATTTATTAGGAAGTAAGGAAGAAATACTGTTGTAAAATAACGGTTATTGACGAGGCTGGTAATACCAGCTTTGTCAGTAATCTGAAATGACAAAAGTCGTCGACATCGCAGAAAATTTCAACTAACTTGTTCATGGCCTGTTCCTCCCCGGAGTGATTTTCAGCTTTCACCAAAACTTTGCTGCTGGAACAGGCCTCTCGTCAACTTTTTATCCATAATTCGGGTTAGTTTATTGATACCCCCTGCACCACACTAGCTTAGGCTGTCCGGCACCGTAAAACACATTACTGAGTGTTTTTTAGGAACATCAGGTGTTGTATTTATCAAGGCTCAGTCATCATCGCTATAGAGACACTGGATAGATTTAACCTTTCATATAGAAAAATAAATAGTATAGCAATCATAACTTGATGTGAGTATTACAATAATAGATAGTGATTTACATCACATTACTATGTAATAAAAAATCATTTTTTCATTTAAAAAAAAGCATAATTATAAAGTTTTTCAAAAGGATCTTTTTTACAACAGAAAATTTTCATCGTCATGATGTTATAACCCTAACAATGGAATGGAGAACTATCTTAACTTTTAAAGAGAAAGTTCTACCCCATATTAGTTAAATGAGGAAAAGAAAAATAAATGGATATTTTTCGTAGTGTAGTAGGTATTGCTTTGCTTCTTTTTATTGGATACCTATTCTCAGTCAACAAAAAAAAGATAAGTTTGCGTACAATAGTAGCAGCATTATTACTACAAATAGGTCTTGGTGCCATCATGCTCTATATGCCTGCTGGTAAGTGGGTTATTCATCAACTTGCAAATGGCATTGGTGCTGTTATTGCTTACAGTGAAGCAGGAAGTGCATTTATATTTGGTAGTTTGGTAAGTCCAAAAATGAGTGAATTATTCGATGGAAATTCATTTATTTTTGCATTCCAGGTATTACCTGCCATTATTTTTGTGACAACCCTAATTTCTGTATTGTATTATATTGGCATTATGAAATGGGTGATCAATATTCTGGCATACTTGTTTCAAAAATCTATGCGGATCAGCAAAATAGAAGCCTTTGCAGCAGTCACAACAATCTTTTTGGGACAAAATGAACTTCCAGCGGTTTTAAAGCCTTTTGTTAACAAAATGAACCGTAATGAGCTGTTTACTGTAATGTGTAGTGGCATGGCTTCTCTGGCGGGCTCCATGCTAGTGGGCTATGCAGGGTTAGGTATTCCGATAGAATATTTGTTAGCAGCTTCACTGATGGCAATTCCTGGCGGGATCTTATTTGCCCGGTTGCTGAGTCCAGCAACAGCTCCCTCTCAAGTCCAATTTGAACAGATTTCATTTAGTGAGACTCGCCCCTCAAGCATTATTGAAGCTATAGCAAACGGAGCTATGCTCGGATTGAAAATTGCTGTTGGTGTCGCCACAGTTGTGATGGCATTCATTGCCCTAATTGCAATGATAAATGGTATGATTAGCAGTATTGGAAACCAATTTGGTTTCACTGGTATCAGTTTAGAAAGTATATTCGCTCATATTTTTTCGCCAATTGCTTACTTAATGGGAGTAAATAAAGAACATACTGACTTAGCGGGCAGCCTGATTGGTCAGAAATTAGCAATTAACGAGTTTGTCGCATATTTAAATTTCTCTCCTTACCTAAAAGACCCAGTGGATGTATTGGACGCAAAAACAATCGCTGTCATCTCGTTTGCTCTTTGCGGTTTTGCCAACTTTGGTTCTATTGGCGTCGTCGTTGGAGCATTCATAGCAGCAGTACCAGAAAAAGCCTCAAATATTGCTCAACTAGGCATTAGAGCGCTATTAGCGGCAACATTATCCAATTTAATGAGCGCTACCATTGCAGGATTATTCATTGGATTATCAGCCTAATGACATCCTGTCAGCTAAGAATGTCTGTAGCTTAAAAAACTTATTTTTTTATGCATGACGTTCTTTATATGCTTTCACATGCCTTTCCTACCATTTTCTCACGGTTAGAAAAGGCATCGATATACGCAATTAACTTGAAAAGTTAGCATTTAATGTCTAAAAATTATTCGTTAATCGAGTAGGCAGTTCCTATATCTTTCTAATCATATGGCAGGAAAAATGATGACGTGCTTCACGGAACGTTTTTGGCATACAGAAAATAGATATTATTTCGCACTTGCTCAGATGAAGGCTTTCCCATAGTTTACTGCCATTCCTGATAGAAACTACGATAAATCCCAAATATGTGGTAAAGACTGTTTAGCCTCTTTATTCCAAATGTAATTCTAGTCAATTATATATCTTATTCATTCTACTTTAAACTAAAGTTTAAAGTGTCGTTGTATTGTAGTCATCGGTTTTATTATTGAATTAAGAATATCATCTATCATCAGGTAGAAAAATTATTGAGCCACAAAAAATAAGTCTTTATAAAAAAGATAACGATAATAAAAACCCATCCAATCAGAATAGCATTTAATAAAAAACATTTACTGTGTAATAAAAAACATAACACCATAAGAA
>NZ_CAWQMW010000147.1:0-29732 GCF_963895965.1 Xenorhabdus sp. PB30.3
ATCTTATATTTTAAAATTTAGTACACTTTTGTATATTTTCAATATTAAATTATTCCATTTTTATACTTTAATAAGTTGAAATTAATTTAATGCATTGAATTTAATTAACAAAAGAGATTACATCATTTCTGATGTAATCTCTTAAAGCCTTACTCCACCAGACTATAATGAGTAAGTGAGTAACTAACTATCAGGCGAAATTTTCTGCCACAAAACGGAAAATTGCCGATCATCCGCCAGACATTGCCCCTCTTTCGTTACAAAAACATTCAGGGCGGCAATAAGTTTGTCATCATAATAGAGTAACGGTGTCCTTTCCCTGAGCCAGGGAGCAATACCAAACTCCTGCCATAATTTTTTGCTATGGCGGGAATGTTGCCGCCCGACGATGCTGATATTTGCCTGAATGCCAAAGCGGATCGTAACCCGTTCATCATTCCTCGGTGACCTGATATTAACTGCCACTTTCTTATCATCTTCAGAAAGGAAAAGTACTCCCAGCCCATCAGGTAATTGCAGCTCCTGCTCAGTATCCCATCTCATAACAACACCAGTGAGCGACTGGTACTGAGGAACCAACCATAAATGCTGACGATAACGACGGATATCAAGCTGACCCAATCTGAAACTCGGCTCCGCATCCTGCCGGGAAAGAGCCACTTCTGACCAAATTCGCTGCAACTGCTCACGTGACGGCATTTTCACTCCGTACCGGCTGAGCCATCGACGCAATAGTGCATTACGTTTCGCTTCAGAAAATGTCTCCAGTGGCAGAATAGACATTGATCCTTCCGGGGTTATCAGTGCATTTAACGATTCCTCAAGCAACTCATCCAGCAATTGCTCCTGCTCTCCACATAAATCAGCACTACGGGAAACAGCCTGAGAAAAGTGTGGCCAACGCCGATTGAGTAACGGCATGATATTCAAACGCAGGAAATTGCGATCATAACGATCATCCTGATTGCTATCATCTTCAACCCATTTCAGGCTGTGTTCCTGCGCGTAGAGTTCTAATTCTGCCCGGCTAATATTCAGCAATGGGCGAATTAATGTTGTCTCAGCAAACGGCATAACAGTAGGCATAGAAGATAACCCAGCCGGACCACTTCCCCGCTTTAATGCCAGCAAAAATGTTTCAGCCTGATCGTCAAGATGCTGTGCTGTTAACAGAATTTCCCCTTGCCGCAGTTCATGTTTAAAAGCCTGATAGCGGGCATCACGGGCGGCGGCTTCAATACCTTTTTTACGGCTATCCAAACACACTTTTTCAACACAAAAATCAACCTGCCAATCTGCACAAATCTGACGACAGTGAGCAACCCATTCATCTGCTTTGATGTTTAGACCATGATGAATATGAATTGCCCTTAATGTGAATGCGTTCTGTTTATCACTGCATGATTGCAAAGCGTGTTGACGCAGATGTGCCAGCAAATGCAACAGAACGGTGGAATCTAATCCACCGCTAAACCCGACTAAAAATTTTTTATGTGCCCCTATCTGATCAGCTAATTTCAGCATCAGAGGCTCATAGATATTATTCATTGTGGATAAACTCTTTTTTCAGACCGAAAAATCAGTCCTCAATTAAATCGTCCGGCAGTTTATTTTGTGTATCAGCTTTATTTTTTGCACTGATGCAAAGTATTCCGGATATGATCACAAGCACTAATCCTACTACGTAGGCCGGAACAAATTCATCACCAAAGAACAAAATCAGCCACATCATCGACAATATCGGTGATAAAAATAATATGGACGCTATTTTTGGTGAATCAGGGCTGTTCATGGCCTTGAACCAGATAATATAGGATATTCCATTTAATATGATTCCATTCAGCACTGTTGGCATCAGTGAATCTCCCACAGGCCAGATGAATTTACTGAATGCTAATAAGAAGATAAGAGAAACGACAGTTGAGTTAATGAATACCCAAAACGTACTGATATAAGGGTCAATGGCAAATTGTTTTGATAAAACAGACAACAGAGCAAAACAGAATGCTCCGCTAAAGACCAGAAGCAGGGCTTGCGGATGCTGCACGGAAATTTCGGTAATATTCCCCTGAGTAAAGGTAATCACAACTGCGATGAAGCCAATCGCCATGCCTATCATCTGCTTAATGGACAATTTTTCTTTAAACAGGAAAAACGATAACCCGATTATCATCAACGGCCAGCTATATTGAATAACTAAAACAGCAACACCGTTTTCGATGGAATAACCATAATACAGCAGCAGATAAAAAAAACAGTCCAGAGCACCTAATATGAACACCTTAATCATGACAGGGAAAGGAACAAATATAAGATCCTTCCAGTTTCTTCCCATCATCACTGCAACCAAAAAAACCGCCAGCACAGACAGCACATTTGACCAGAATAAAAATTGGAAATGGTCCATCTCTTTCTGACCAAAGCGCGATATAGAAGGGATAAAACTCCAGATAAACACACAGGAAAACGCATAAATAATATATTTATATTTAGCCATAGCAAAACCCGGTTTGTTATTTTTTAAGTGCTGCAATAGATATAGTTTTACTGATTTTTTCCCATACTCAATAAAATAGGCGGAAATAATGGAGAGTTATTATTCTCCAATACTTCCACCTGCGACAAAATGGTCAAAAGACGAGGGATATTAGCAGTAACCGTACTGCATCAGACGCTCATAACGGCGGTTAACCAACTCTTCACTGTTCAGTTCGCTCAGCTCAGCAAGGTCTGCCAACAATTGGGTTTTCAGTGATTCTGCAATCATATCGTAGTTGCGATGTGCGCCCCCCAATGGTTCAGGGATCACGGTATCGATCAGGTTCAGCTCTTTCAGGCGGGGAGCGGTATTTCCCATCGCTTCTGCTGCCAGAGGCGCTTTTTCTGCGCTTTTCCACAAGATAGACGCACAACCTTCCGGAGATATGGTAGAAAAAGTACTGTATTGCAACATATTCACTTTATCACCGACACTCAGTGCCAGAGCACCACCGGAACCACCTTCACCAATAACAGTACAGATAACCGGCACAGACAGACGGGACATTTCACGCAGGTTACGGGCTATGGCTTCCGACTGACCTCGTTCCTCAGCACCCACTCCAGGGTATGCGCCCGGGGTATCAATAAAAGTAATAATCGGCAGTTTGAAGCGCTCAGCCATTTCCATCAGGCGCAAAGCCTTGCGATAACCTTCCGGCGATGGCATACCAAAGTTACGACGGATTTTTTCTTTTGTTTCACGGCCTTTCTGATGCCCGATAACCATGACCGGACGGCCTTCAATACGCGCCAGACCACCGACGATAGCCTTATCATCTGCATAGGCACGATCACCCGCCAGCTCTTCAAAGTCAGTGAAAATGCGCTGAATATAATCCAGCGTATAGGGACGGAGAGGATGACGTGACAGTTGGGAAATCTGCCATGCTCCCAAATCAGAGAATATTTTGCGAGTCAGTTCGACACTTTTTTCCCGCAGACGCTGGACTTCTTCGTCCAGATTGATATCTAGCTTTTCATCTTGACGGCTAACCGCAGTGAGCGAATCGATTTTCGCTTCCAACTCAGCAATCGGCTGTTCAAAATCCAGAAAATTCAGACTCATAACGTTCCTATTTTAGTCAAATTCTAATTCTACCTGCTCGCTACCCAGCAGAGTTCGCAGATCTGTCAAAAGGGTATCCGTTGGAGTTACCCGCCATGTTGCCCCGAATCGTAAACGGGCACGGGCATCTACCCGCTGGTAATACAGATGAACCGGTATCGTGCCTGAACGATGTGGCTCCAGTGCACCACGGAGACGGTTCAATAATTGTTCATCAATTTGCCTGTCTGATAACGAGATAGCAAGCCCGCGTGCAAATTTTTCACGCGCCTCACTGATATCCATTAATTCTCGCGCTGTCATTTTAAGCCCACCGCTAAAGTCATCAAAGCTGACTTGTCCGGTTGCGATTAAAATTTTGTCCTGCTCTAACAAATGTTGATATCTTTCCAGAGCATCGGAGAACAACATAATTTCCAGCCGTCCTGAACGATCGTCCAATGTGCAGATACCAATCCGATTACCTCGTTTAGTCGTCACAATTTTGGATGCCAGTACCAAACCTACTACAGTAGTAACCTGACCACGGGGTGTTGGATTCACATCCTTTAGACGTAACCCATTCGTATATCGTTCAATTTCTTTTAAATAACCGGTGATCGGGTGGCCTGTCAGATATAATCCCAGCGTCTCGCGTTCGCCATCCAATACCACTTGATCCGGCCATTTAGGTGTACTGGCATATGAGCGCTCAACCTGTTCTGGCTCCTCAGCCAGTACCCCAAACATATCAGCCTGCCCAGTAGCTTCTGCTTTAGCATGTTGATCCGCCGCTTTCAGAGCATCTTCCAGCGAAGACATCAAAGCAGCACGATGTGGCCCCAGCCTGTCGAATGACCCTGACATAATCAGCTTCTCCATCACACGACGGTTCAGCTTTTTAGTATCAACACGGGCACACAGATCGAACAGTTCTTTAAAATGCCCGCCTTTCTGGCGTGCTTCGATAATGGCTTCAATCGGCCCTTCACCGACGCCTTTGATTGCGCCAATACCATAAACAATTTCG
Source organism: Xenorhabdus sp. PB30.3 (assembly GCF_963895965.1). NCBI lineage: Bacteria > Pseudomonadati > Pseudomonadota > Gammaproteobacteria > Enterobacterales > Morganellaceae > Xenorhabdus > Xenorhabdus sp. PB30.3. The sequence goes on from NZ_CAWQMW010000147.1 coordinate 4,617, forward strand.
CCTTCATCATTGACATGGAAATGGTATAACCCGCTATTGATATCCGGTGGCAGGACTTTCAGCCCCATGCGCCAGCACTCATCCACCAGACCAACCACTTTCTCTGTATTATCCATATCCGCTGTCATTACCGCAGCCATAAATTCTGCCGGATAATGCGCTTTTAACCATAATGTCTGGTAAGAAACCAGCGCGTAAGCAGCGGAGTGAGATTTATTGAAGCCATAACCTGCGAATTTCTCCACCAGATCGAAGATCTTCATCGAAAGTTCGCCATCAACTCCCTGACTTATCGCCCCTTCTTCAAAGACTGAGCGCTGCTTAGCCATCTCCTCCGGTTTTTTCTTACCCATCGCACGACGGAGCATATCTGCCCCGCCAAGCGTGTAACCTGCCAGAACCTGTGCAATCTGCATGACCTGTTCCTGATACAGGATGATGCCGTAAGTTGGCTCCAGTACAGGTTTCAGCGTTTCATGCTGCCATTCAACATCCGGATAGGAAATCTCTTCCCGTCCGTGTTTACGGTCGATAAAGTTATCCACCATTCCCGATTGCAAAGGCCCCGGGCGGAACAATGCCACCAGTGCGATCATATCTTCAAAACAGTCAGGACGCAGACGCTTGATCAAATCCTTCATGCCACGGGATTCAAGCTGGAATACAGCGGTCGTTTCGGAGCGTTGCAGCATATCGAAACTTTTCTGATCATCCAGTGGAATGGCGGCAATATCTATCGGTTCCAGATTTTTTCCGACACGGCGGGCATTAACCATCTCAAGTGCCCAGTTGATGATGGTCAGGGTTCTCAGGCCAAGAAAGTCAAACTTCACCAGCCCGGCGTATTCCACATCATTTTTGTCGAACTGAGTAACCGGGTTCAATCCTTCCGGATCGCAATATATAGGAGCAAAATCAGTGATCTTAGTCGGAGCGATAACCACTCCACCAGCATGTTTACCCGCGTTACGAGTGACACCTTCCAGTTTCCGCGCCATATCTATCAGCGCTTTAACCTCTTCATCCGCTTCGTAAATTTCAGGTAGCTGAGGCTCTGCGACAAACGCTTTTTCCAGTGTCATTCCCGGATCGGGAGGAACCAGCTTAGATATCCGATCAACAAAGCCATAAGGATGCCCGAGCACTCGCCCAACATCACGAATGACCGCTTTTGCTGCCATCGTACCAAAGGTAATGATCTGTGATACCGCATCGCGTCCGTATATATCAGCAACATGGTCAATCACCTGATCACGTTTTTCCATACAGAAATCGATGTCAAAGTCAGGCATGGAGACACGTTCGGGATTCAGGAAACGTTCGAACAGTAGGTCAAATTCCAGTGGATCTAGATCAGTGATTTTCAGCGCATAAGCGACAAGAGAACCCGCACCGGAGCCACGCCCCGGGCCTACCGGCACGCCGTTATCCTTCGACCACTGGATAAACTCCATCACGATCAGAAAGTAACCGGGAAAACCCATCTGGTTGATAACTTTTAACTCAATATCCAGACGTTCATCATATTCCAGCCGCTTTTCGGCTCTGACTGCCGGATCCGGATAGAGGAATTCCAGACGTTCTTCTAAGCCCTGTTTTGATTTTTCGACCAGATAGTCTTCGGTACTCATATCCCCTGTCGGGAATTTAGGCAGGAAATATTCGCCAAGCCGAATCGTGACATTACAGCGTTTTGCAATTTCTACGCTATTTGCCAATGCCTCAGGGATGTCTGAAAAAAGCTCACACATCTCCTGCTCACTGCGCAAATATTGCTGTGGGCTGTAATTTTTCGGACGTTTAGGATCGGAAAGTGTATAGCCGTCATGAATAGCAACACGAATTTCATGGGCGTCAAAATCACCGCTTTCCAGAAAACAGACATCATTGGTCGCCACAACCGGCAGATTTTTTTCTGCTGCCAGCTCAACCGCAGCGTGCAGGTAAGATTCTTCATCCTGACGCCCGGTGCGAATAAGTTCCAGATAGTAACTATCCGGGAAATGTTCCTGATAAAAATCCAGACACTGATCGACTAACACGCGGTTACCACGCAGCAAAAACTTGCCGACATCCCCCATGCGTCCGCCTGACAGCAATATCAACCCCGCCTTGTGTTTAGCCAGCCATTCTTGCCTGATAGTCGGACCGAGCGCGCCATAGCCTTTCTGATAAGCTTCAGAAATCAGTAAAGTCAGGTTTTGATAACCTTCATTATTACGGGCCAGAACGGTCAGATGAGCATACTCATCACCCAACTGTTCACTTTCCATATAGAAATCGGCCCCAATGATGGGTTTGACTCCTGAACTATGGGCACTGCCATAAAATTTAACAAGGCCACACAGATTGGTAAAATCAGTGATTGCAAAAGCAGGCATCCCCAATCCGGCGACTTTTTTTATCAGTGAGCCGGTTTTGGCTAAGCCATCAATCATTGAATAATCGCTGTGAACACGTAAGTGTACGAAACGTGGTTCTGTCATAGTCTGTCCAGATACTTATTCCAGATTTTTATCCAATAGCCAGCGCGCGTTTAACTGGCGCAAAGCTTTTACGATGGTGTTCCGTCGCACCCAACAAAGACAGCTTTTCCAAATGCAGGGCGGTAGGATAACCTTTATGCTTTGCAAAACCATATTCAGGGAAATGTTTATCCAGCTCGGCCATTTCTCTGTCCCGCGTCACTTTAGCCAGAATGGAAGCGGCACTGATCTCTGCAACCAGACTATCTCCCTTAACGACTGCCTGCGCTGACATTGACAATACCGGGCAACGGTTTCCGTCTATCAGGACATAATCTGGCTGAATTGCTAAGCCTTCAACAGCCCGCTGCATTGCAAGCATGGTGGCATGGAGAATATTGATACGGTCAATCTCTTCCGGTTCAGCGCGTCCAAGGCTCCAGCACAACGCTTTTTCTGTGATCTCCAGATAAAGCGCCTCTCGACGTTTTTCTGTCAGTTTTTTCGAATCCATCAAGCCCGTAATCGGTCTGGCCGGATCAAGAATAACTGCCGCAGTCACCACGGCCCCCACCAGCGGGCCACGCCCGACTTCATCAACACCGGCAATCAGATTCGCCTGCGGATAAACAAAATTCATTATTTTCTCGCTAATTCCAGTACCGCTTGTGCCGCCTGTTCATCGGCATCACAGCGAATACTTTCATGCAAATGCAGGAAGGTTTCTTTCAACGCTTCCACCTCAACACCACCACGTAACAACGGCAATAATGCCTCCAATAGTGCCTGAGGCTCACATTCATCCTGTAGTAACTCTTTGACTAATTCTTTACCTGCCAGCAAATTAGGCAGGGAAACATAGGGGGTTTTTACCAGACGTTTTGCCAGCCAGAATGTAAAAGGCTTCATTCTATAACCCACCACCATCGGGCATTTAGCCAGCATACATTCCAGTGCTGCTGTACCGGATGCCAATAAAGTTGCATCACTGGCAATCATAGCTGCACGAGCCTGACCATCTAATATGTGAATGGATAAATCCGGTGCAACTTCATTTTTGATACGCTCGAACTGCTCACGCCGTTTGGCATTTACCAATGGAACCAATACATGCAGATCAGGAAGTTCATTCCTGAGTAACTGCACGGTTCTCAAAAAGTCGGCGCTGAGCATTTCTACTTCAGCGTGGCGGCTGCCCGGCAGGATAGCCAGACAATGGGCATTTGCCGGAATATCTAAACCTTTTCTGGCGGCTATTTTGTCTGTTTGCAACGGCATGGCATCAGCCATTGTATGCCCAATAAACTGGCATGGCACATTAAACCGATCATAAAACGCTTTTTCAAAGGGTAGAAATGCCAGTACCAGATCTGTTGCGCGGCCGATTTTAAACACCCGCTTCTGGCGCCATGCCCATACCGATGGGCTGACATAATGAATCGTCCGGATCCCCTGCTGTTTCAGGCGGCCTTCTAAAGTAATGTTGAAATCTGGCGCATCAATACCAACAAAAACATCCGGTTTCAACTCTGTAAAACGAGTTGTTAAATCTTTGCGGATTTTCAGTAAACGCGGCAAACGCCCCAAAACTTCAACGATCCCCATGACCGCCAGTTCTTCCATCTCATACCAGGCTTCACAACCTTCGGCCTGCATAAGAGGACCTGCGACACCCACAAAGCGGGCGTCAGGAATTTTAGCTTTCAATGCACGGATCAGCCCCGCCCCCAGGATATCACCGGAAGTTTCTCCGGCGACTAAGCCAATTGTCAGTGGGCGCTGATGGTTAACAGAAGAAATGGTAGTCAAAGGAACACCCTTTATCTACTTAGCGAATAATGCCGCGACTGGATTTTACTGAATTCGCCAGAAAATCACTGAATAATTTCACGTGTGGATTGTTTTCGGCCTGAGTTTCGATCTCGTTTCTGGCTTCTTCCAACGTTTTTCCACTGCGATAAAGTGCTTTATAAGCATTACGAATAGCGTGCAACGACTCTTTATCAAACCCACGACGTTTCAGGCCTTCAATATTCAAACCGAAAGGTGTGGCATGATTCCCCTGCGCAATAACATAGGGAGGTATATCCTGAGCAACTCCGGAACAACCGCCGACCATAACATGGGAGCCAATCTGGCAGAACTGATGAACAGCTGTCATACCACCGATGATCACGTAATCACCTAAAATGACATGCCCGCCCAAAGTACCATTATTGGCAATGATGCAGCGATCACCCACAATACAGTCATGGGCAATGTGAGCATTAATCATCAGCAAGTTATCACTGCCGACTTTAGTTAATCCACCACCCTGAACAGTACCACGATGAATGGAGACACTTTCGCGAATACGGTTACGATCCCCGATCTCAACACGAGTCGGTTCACCCTGATATTTGAGATCCTGATTGACCTCACCAATTGAAGCAAATTGATAAATTTGGTTATCTCGACCAATTTTGGTTATCCCGTTGATCACAACGTGGGATTTCAATTCAGTCCCTTCACCAATTTCTACTTGCGAACCGATATAACAAAATGGGCCAATACGAACATTGGCACCAATAACAGCTCCTTCTTCAATAATTGAAGAAGGATGAATAACAGCGGTCTGATCAATCATGCATTAAGCCTCACGGCGGCGGGCACACATCATTTCAGCTTCGCAAGCCACTTCTCCATCGACTTTCGCTACACCTCTGAAACGCGCAACACCACGGCGTTCTTTAATAAACTCTACTTCCATAATCATTTGATCACCTGGCAGAACCGGACGCTTAAAACGTGCGCCATCAATAGCTGCAAAGTAATACAATTCTCCCGGCTCCAGCGTACCAACAGTTTTGAATGCCAGAATTCCTGTCGCCTGAGCCATTGCTTCAAGGATCAGAACGCCGGGGAAAATAGGTTTACCCGGGAAATGCCCCTGAAAAAATGGTTCATTAACCGTTACATTTTTAACTGCTCGCAGAAACTTGCCTTTTTCGAAATCCAGAACTCGGTCTACCAGTAAAAATGGGTAGCGATGTGGCAGTAATTTCAAAATTTCTTCAATTTGCAGAGTATGATTATCACTCATCTAAATACTCTTCCTGTCTATATCCAATCGTAGTATTAAAAAATATGCACTATACAATACACTTCGTCTTTCAAGTTGCTTCTTTGTTGGCTACGCATCTTGAAATCCATCGTGTATAAAACTAATGCAGTATAAAAAAAGCACTAATGACACGGCCTGCGTTAACCCCGGTGGAGTTATCAGACAGGCCGTAAAAATAAAAACTTAACCAACAAAATGTTTGTATGATTACTTGTTGTCACCTTCAAGCTTGCGTTCAACAGATTTCAACCGCTTATTCATTTCGTTGATATTCATTACCAAAGCAGCTGTCTTACGCCAGACTTTGTTCTGTTGTAGCGGGATACCCGATGAGTATACACCAGGTTCGGTGATTGGGCGCATTACCATGCTCATGCCAGTCACAGTTACTTTATCACAGATTTCCATATGTCCGTTGATAACACTGGCCCCACCAATCATACAATAACGACCGACTTTCAGGCTGCCTGCCATAATGACGCCACCCGCTATTGCCGTGTTATCACCAATGATAACGTTGTGAGCAATCTGGCACTGGTTATCAATGATAACACCATTACCGATGATAGTGTTATCCAGAGCACCACGATCGATAGTCGTACATGCGCCTATTTCAACGCGATCACCAATAATGACCGTGCCTAACTGCGGGATTTTAATCCAGTTACCGCGATCATTCGCATAGCCAAAACCATCAGAGCCTATCACAGCACCTGACTGAATGAGACACTGCTCACCCATTTCGACGTTATGGTATACCGAAACATTGGCCCAAAGACGGCTTCCTGTACCAATGCGGGTATTTTTACCAACAAAACAGCCAGCACCAATGATGACATTATCACCCAGTACAACACCAGATTCGATGACAGCATTTGCTCCGATTGCAACATTTCTTCCCAATGTCGCTTCTGGAGAAATCACTGCTGACGAGTGGATATCCTGCGCTGGCTGTGGCGTTATATCCATAATTTGCGCCATACGCGCATAAGCCAGATAAGGGTTATCAACTACCAGTGCAGCAACTTTACAATGAGGAAGATCGGCTTCGCTCAACACAATTGCCGCAGCCTGACACTCTGCAAGTTTATCGGTATAACGACTATCTGATAAAAATGTAATTTGTTCGCTGTTTGCTGAATACATAGGAGCAATACCAGTGATGACGATATCGCCATCACCATGTAATTGCGCATTCAACTGCTGAGCAAGATCAGCCAATCGAATTGAAACCATTTAATTATTTAACCTGCTTCATGACGTCTGAGGTAATATCTTTACCGGATGCAGCATATACTACAGTACTTGCATCAAGAACAAGGTCATAACCTTCTTTACCGGCAACAACCTTAACTGCATCCTGAATGCGGTTGACGAGCTTATTGCGCTCTTCCATCTGACGGCGACGGCTATCGTTGTCAAGAGACTGTGCTTTCTTCGCAAACTCATCACGTTTAGCCATTACGTCTTTTTCCAGTTTTTCGCGGTCGCTCGCTTTCATTGTTGAGCCATCACGCTGCAATTTCTGGATGTTAGACTGCAAATCAGATTCCATACGTTGTAAATCGGAAACGCGGCCTTTGAATTCATTTTCCAATTGTTTTGCAACAGCCTCATGAGCAGGCAATTGTTGGAAAATTTCGGCAATATTCACAACAGCGATTTTGTCCGCTGCCTGAACACCGGCAGAAAACGCTAATGCAATACCAAGGCTTACTGCACACAGTACTTTCTTCACTATAAACTCCTTTGACCTACGCCATTTTACACGTTGGGATATTTATAATCGCCTTATCTAATAATAAGGCGATTTCCTACCAATAACGATTGGTTTTTTACCAGGTTCCACCGATGTTGAACTGGAATTGCTCTGTTCTATCCCCTTTGTAATCTTTGACTGGCTTCGCATAAGAGAAAGATAGAGGCCCCAATGGCGATAGCCATTGCAATGCGATACCAGTAGAAACACGTATTCTATTGGGTTTACCGTAATCAGGTAAATCAGGGTAATTTACCCCATCGTAACTGTTGCTCCAGCTGGTATCCCATACTGTTCCCGCATCTACAAACAGAGACGTTCGTACAGAATTAGCATATTTTGCATCCAGGAACGGGGTTGGCGTAATCAGCTCGAAGTTGGCAACTGCTATCGCATTACCACCCACTGCATCCTGGAATGAACCTCTTGAGTTAACCTTAGGCTGGCCTCCCGGGCCTTTTTCAAGGTAAACCGCTTTTGGCCCAATGTTGTTAGGACGGAAACCACGGACGCTATTAGAACCACCGGCATAAAAGTTCTCATAAAATGGCAGTTCCTTGCCACCAAATCCACCACCATAGCCCAATCGGGTACGTCCCATCATGACCCATGTGCGATCGTCATCAATAGGATAGTAGCCGGAAGAGTTCAGCGTAACTTTATAGAACTGGTTATCAGAGCCAGGCACCGTGACTTTTGTATCCAAACCGGCTTTAACACCTGATGTTGGGAAGAAAGCACGATCAAGGTTGTTATAGCTCCAACCCACTGTCATTGTTACGTCATTTGCATCAAACCTGATTTTATCCGTGAAATCCGGTTTTTTATGCATTTTCTCCATATAGCGCCACATCGCTAACTGAGGACGTATGTTAGACAATGAGTTATGAACATAACCTAATCGGAAATATAATGAGTTATTTTCATTCAGAGGAACGCCAAGAGAGCCATCTGTACCGTATGATTTATTGGTATAATTAGAAAGCGAGGCATCATCCGCACGGAAATCACTATAGAATATCCGCCCGCCTAAACTGACCCCGTCAACAGTAAAATAAGGGTTAGTAAACGATAAGTCAGCCGATGTTGAATAATCATTCTTACTGGCACTGATCCCAACCGCATTACCTGTACCCAGCCAGTTATCCTGCTGAACGCCGACCTGAAAACTCATTCCGCTTTCAGTACCGTAGCCAACAGAAAAGTTCATGCTGCCTGTGTTACGTTCTTTAACTTTATAAATGACGTCAACCTGATCCGGGCTACCCGGCACACGTTCAGTGGCAACATCAACAGTTTCAAAATAACCCAGACGATTAAGGCGTTCTTTGCCATATTCAACTAAGTCACTACCCAGCCACGCCCCTTCCATCTGGCGCATTTCGCGACGCAATACCGAATCTTTACTGGTGGTATTACCAGAAAAACGAATATTACGTACATAAAAACGGTTACCGGCATCCACATTGATATGCAACTTCACCGTCTTATCGGCATCATTGATTTCAGGTTGTGTCATGACACGAGGATAAGCATAACCATAACGGCCAAGAAGCTGTTTGATTGCTGTTTCTATGTGGGTAACTTCTGTTCCGTTATACAGTGAACCCGGCTTAATAGTAGTCAGTTTTGTTATTTGAGCCTGATAGGCTGCCAGATTACCACTAACATCAACACCTGAGATTTTATATTGATCCCCTTCAGTGACGTTGATAGTAATATAAATCCCTTTTTTATCAGGCGTCAGATTCACCTGAGTCGAATCAATATTAAACCGCGCATAGCCTCTATCAAGGTAGAAACTACGCAATTTCTCAAGGTCACCTTCTAATTTCTGCTTCTGATATTTCTGATCAGCAGTCAGATTCCACCACGGAACATCATCCCTGAGTTGGAAACTATCGAGTAATTCACTCGTTGAGAAATCTTTATTGCCAACAATGTTAATTTGCTGAATTTTGGCAGAGACACCCTCAGAAAAAACAAGTTTCAAGTCAACCCGATTACGGGGAAGGGGTGTAACAACAGCCTTCACTGTAGCGTTGTATTTACCGACGCTATAGTAAAAATCTTCCAGCCCTTTTTCGATATTCGACAGCATGGTGCGGTCAAGGGCTTCACCAACACGAACGCGCGATGCTTCAAGATTACTCTTGAGCATGTCATCTTTCACGGCCTTGTTACCGGAGAAAGTAATACTGGCGATGGTTGGCCGTTCTTTTACCTGAACAACCAGTGAATTACCATCACGCAAGACACGAACATCTTCAAAGTTTCCAGTCGCGAACAGGGCATGAATCATACGACTGATATCTTCATCGCTGACTGTATCACCTACGCGAACTGGCATATTCAATAATGCTGCACCAACGGTGACACGTTGAAGACCCTCAAAATGAATGTCCTGAACTACGAATCCGTCTGAACCGTATGCAGTGGCGCTGCCGAACAGCAGCGACGCTATGAGCAACTTTTTCATCGCCATCGTTGTTATGCGTTTTCCTAACTGGTCCCCCACCTAAAAGCGGGAGAAATCATTGAAAAGTGCAAGCCCCATTAATAACACCAGCAATATAGCACCAATGCGATAACTGAAGTCTTGTACACGCTCGGAAACTGGCCCCCCCTTGATCTTCTCGATAGCAAGGAAAAGCAAGTGTCCACCATCTAGTACAGGTAACGGGAACAAGTTTATGATCCCAAGATTGACGCTGATTAGCGCCAAAAACATCAAATAATACACCAAGCCAGAATCCGCTGACACACCAGCACCCTTGGCTATAGAAATAGGGCCACTCAAATTATCAAGTTTCACATCCCCGACAATCAATTTGCCAATCATATTCACGGTCAGCTTGATCAATTGCCAGGTTTTCTCTCCAGCTTCATAAACGGAATAGAAAGGCCCATACTGCTGAACTGTTCTGTATTCATCAGCCAATGGAATAATTTTCAATTCAACTCCGGCAAAACCTTCTTCGCGCCCATCGGAAAGTTTCTTAGCCTCGGGTATCAATGACAGAGTCATCATACTGCCAGCTCTTGCAACATCAAGTTTCAGGGGAGTATTCGGATTCTTCCTGACATAAGATGCAAAAGAGTGCCAAATATCTACGTTCTGGCCATCGACTTTAACGATCCTGTCCCCGCTTTGTAAACCCGCTTTTTCCGCCGCTGAGCCGGGATAAATTTTCTCTATCTGAGAACTAGGGTACGGAATAACGGGCATAATGCCTAAAGACAGCAGGATGTCCTGCCGGGACGGATCAAAAGCCCAGTGCCGTAAATCCAGAGTCTTTTGAATGGATTCCGAAGAATCCTCCGGGGCCACATCCAGCGACACAGAAGATTCTCCGACTTTACTTATCAAAGCGAGCCTTACTGAATTCCAGTCAGGAGTTTCGATACCATCAACGGCTTTTAGTTCCATTCCGGGCAAAATATTTGCCTGGGCCGCAATCGAGTCAGGCTTAACATCCAGGATCACGGAACGAACGGAAGGTACGCCGATCACAAAAACCAGCCAGTAAGCAACAATAGCCAGAATAAAGTTTGCGATTGGCCCGGCACTGACAACTGCCGCTCTCTGTCCTATGGTTTTGTTATTGAACGCCATATGGCGGCGTTCAGGGGCGACGGTCTCAACTCTTTCATCGAGCATTTTGACATAGCCGCCCAAAGGAATAAGGGCAATAACGAATTCGGTTCCCTGTTTATCTGTACGACGCCAAAGCGCTTTACCAAACCCGATAGAAAAACGCTCAACGTAAATACCACACCGTCTGGCCACCCAAAAGTGACCAAATTCATGCACTGTAACAAGCACTCCCAATGCAACAATAAATGCAGCCAGATTCCAGAGAATATCCATTAATGTACCTTCAGAGACCAAATCCAGAAGAAACTAACATTACCAGCCCGGCAAAAACAGGTACTGCCGCCGTTAAACTGTCCACCCGGTCCATTACTCCGCCATGCCCCGGGATCAACTGGCTGCTATCTTTAATTCCCGATTCCCGTTTAAACATACTTTCGGTCAGATCACCAAAAACAGAGGCAATAACGACAACAGCTGAAATCAGCAACAAGTTTTCAGGCATCACTGGGACTGGAGCAAATTTACTGAACAACCAGGAAATCAGTGCCGCTGTCAGCAGCCCTCCGGCCAGCCCTTCGAGGGTTTTGCCCGGGGATACTTTAGGTGCCATTTTGTGTTTACCCAATGTGCGACCAAAAATATAAGCCCCTGAATCAGCGGCCCAAACCAGCAGCATCACATACAGCAGCCACCACGCACCATTGTAAGTATTATTTTCATACCCCTGAGTACGGAGAACCATCATTCCACAATAGAATGGCACAATCGTCAGAAAACCGAATAGCAGGCGCAATATAACGGAAGATTTCCAAATAGAAGCTGAAGCTGGATAAGCAACAACTAATACGACAGCGACAACCCACCAGAGCATTCCTACCCATAAAAGATACAGAATTTGAGGTTTCTCAGTCAGGTGAGTAAAGTCTGCCAAAGAATATTGTAAAGCAAGCAGCCCAGCAGCACACAATACTGCCAGTGCTATGCGTTTGGACTGTGTGAATAATCCGGCAAATTGCCCCCATTCCCATGCAGCGAGCGCTGAAACTGCAATGACAACCAGCCCGAACCCTGAAGGAGGAAGTAAAAACAGAGCTGCAACAACAAGGGGAATTAATATTAACGTAGTTAAAAGACGGTACTTCAGCAAGTTCTCCTCCTATGATCCCACTTCGGCATCGTCTGGCGTTCCGCCAAAACGGCGTTCTCGTTTAATAAAGGCATGAATAGCACCTTCAAAGGCTGTTTCATCAAAATCAGGCCAAAGTATATCGGTAAAATATAATTCTGCATAAGCTATCTGCCATAACAGGAAATTACTGATACGATGCTCGCCCCCGGTTCTGATTACTAAATCAACATCAGACTGCCGACTCAGGCTCATAAAACTGCTTACTGTTGATTCAGTAATGTCTTCAGGTTCAAGCTGATTTGCCCTGACCTTTTCAGCAACCTGCCTGACACTCTGAATTAAATCCCAACGACCGCCATAATTGGCAGCAATATTAAGCTGCAATCCGGTATTGCCCGCCGTCAACTCAACTGAACGGCGGATACGCTCCTGCAACCGTGAGCTGAACCGACTAATATCACCAATAACAGACAATTTCACATTGTGCTTATGTAAGCTCTTCACTTCATTATCGAGAGCAAAAACAAACAGTTCCATTAATGAACTGACTTCTTGTTGTGGACGATTCCAGTTTTCGCTACTGAAAGCATATAATGTCAGTGATTCGATATTATTTTTAACCGAAAAGCTCACAGCACTTCGTACAGCCTTAATCCCTGCACGATGACCAAAAACTCTTAACTTCCCACGCTTTTTTGCCCAACGCCCATTACCATCCATAATGATGGCAACATGTCTGGGTAATGACAGCGATGAGTCACAATCACTAGGAGATATCACTCAAACTAATCCTTAAATAATTAAGCTGACACTTTATAGCTCAAGAATTTCCACACATGAAAAAGCCGTGCCAACAATTATCACGGCTGTTTCTGGCATAGACCCGGTCGAAAGCCTTTATCTCTGATACATGTTTTAAAAACAGATACCAAAATACGCTAAATATTGAACTGGCTATTATAGCAACTACGATTTACCTGCGAACTATATCATTTGCCAAAATGCAAACAAACATATACTTATTAACAAAATTCGCTAGTTAGTAAAGACGCCAATTGCCTCTTTCGCCAGAGTTCTTGCTATATGATCGATTTCTAAGACCTCTTCAATGCTTTGAGGTTCAGGCAAATTTAATTTCTCTACAACCTGTCGATTCATCACCGCAATATCAGTGAAACGGATCTGATTCTGCAAGAAGGCACTCACTGTTTCTTCATTAGCGGCATTCAATGCAGTTGTTGCTGACTGACCTTCATGACACGCATCAATCGCCAGTTTGAGGCAGGGATAACGACGATAATCCAGAGCTTCGAAAGTCAGTGTGCTGAGTTCAGTAAAATCCAGCGGTTTAGCGCCAGACTCAATGCGATTGGGATAAGCCATGCTATAAGCAATTGGCGTACACATATCCTGTGTGCCCAACTGTGCAATGATACTGCCATCCTGATAACGCACCATTGAGTGGATAACGGATTGTGGGTGCAGCAGAACTTCCATTTCATCAGCAGAAGCGTTGAACAGATGGCGGGCTTCAATATATTCCAGCCCTTTATTCATCATTGTTGCAGAATCAACGGAAATTTTACGTCCCATTGACCAGATTGGATGAGCACAAGCTTCATCGGGGGTGACAGAAGAGAATTTCTCCAGTGGCGTTTTACGGAATGGACCGCCAGATCCGGTCAGAATAATACTGGAAATGCCATGATCTTTTAATGTTGCATTACCAAGATTGTGTTGGACTGACTCAGGCAAACTCTGAAAAATGGCATTATGTTCGCTATCAATCGGCAACAACTGTGCTTTATATTGATTAACCGCCTCCATAAATAAGCGCCCACTGGTAATAAGCGATTCTTTGTTAGCCAGCAGAACTTGTTTACCTTTACGGATAGCCGCCAGTGTTGGCAGTAACCCTGCGATACCAACAATAGCAGACATAACCTGATCGACATCTTCCAGCGCGGCTAAATCACAGATAGCCTCTTTTCCAGACAGAACTTCAGTCTGGCAGCCCTGTTCCTGCAATAACCGCCGCAATTCTGTTGCGGCATGTTCATCGGCCATTGCGGCATACTGAGGCTGAAATTCCAGACACTGTTGTGCCATGACTCCACTATTTTTCCCGGCAACAAGTGCCACAACACGGAATTTATCTGGGTTCTTTCTGACAACTGAGAGTGTACTTGTCCCGATGGACCCCGTTGAGCCGAGGATAGTTAAGCGTTTCATATTAATACTCTGAGTATTCTACTGACATAATATCGCAATAGTTTGATCTGTCCTGATCGCTATGTCCATTGCCTGAGAAAGAAATGTGATACGAAATGTAATATTGATAATATTAAATGATAAGAATAACGCCGCAGGGCTGCGGCGTTAAGTTATGCCCGTTGTCTTTCAAGCTGCCTCTTTATTGGCTGCGAAACAACCCGGAATCAGCCAGGCATAGCAGAGAAATGGCAATTAGAATTCCATCAACTCTGTTTCTTTGTTCGCCAGTGCTTCATCAATCTTTTTAATGAAGGTATCAGTCAGTTTCTGAATATCGTCCTGTGAACGACGTTCTTCATCTTCGCTGATTTCTTTATCTTTCAGCAGTGCTTTAACTTTATCGTTAGCATCGCGGCGGATATTACGGATAGATACACGCCCCTGTTCTGCATCACCACGAACCACTTTGATCAAATCTTTACGACGTTCTTCAGTCAGTGGAGGCAGAGGAACACGAATAATGGTTCCGGCAGAAGATGGGTTCAGACCCAAATCAGAAGCCATAATCGCTTTTTCAACAGCCGGAGTCATAGAACGATCGAATACTGTGATCGCTAAAGTACGTGCATCTTCGGCAACAACGTTCGCGATCTGACGCAATGGAGTCGCTGCGCCATAATATTCGATGCTGATGCCATCCAGCAGGCTAGGAGAAGCACGGCCAGTACGTACCTTGCTGATTTGGTTTTTCAGTGCTTCGACGCTTTTTTCCATGCGGTCTTGTGCGTCTTTCTTGATTTCATTAATCACGTTATAAACCCTTGGGAACTGGTTATTTTCTAGACCATAAATGCCAGTATGGCATACTATGACCCTGTGTCATTAAATTTGGCGCATCAGGACGCTGATCATACCGTCAAATCTCACCGATGTCTCTGTGTACGAAGAAATCAGTCGTGAGAAATCAACGTACCTTCATTTTCACCCATGACAACACGACGAAGTGCACCTGGTTTGTTCATATTGAAGACACGGATTGGCAGGTTATGATCGCGGGCCAGTGTAAAGGCAGCAAGATCCATAACTTTCAGTTCACGCTCCAATACATCCTGATAATCGAGTTTGTTATAAAGAACAGCTTCTGGATCTTTTGCAGGATCAGCAGAGTAGACCCCGTCAACTTTGGTTGCTTTTAACACAACATCCGCTTCAATCTCAATGCCGCGCAGACAAGCTGCGGAGTCTGTCGTAAAGAACGGGTTGCCAGTACCTGCCGAGAAAATAACAACACGACCATGACGCAGTAAGCTGATAGCTTCAGCCCAGCTATAGTTATCACAGACGCCATTCAAAGGAATAGCGGACATCAGACGGGCGTTCACATAGGCGCGGTGTAAGGCATCACGCATTGCCAGACCATTCATTACTGTTGCCAACATGCCCATGTGGTCGCCGACTACACGGTTCATTCCTGCTTCAGCCAGACCGGCTCCGCGAAACAGGTTGCCTCCGCCAATAACGACGCCGACTTGAATACCCAGCTCAACCAGTTCTTTGATTTCCTGAGCCATGCGGTCTAAGACGCTAGCATCGATACCAAAACCTTCTGCGCCTTGCAGGGCTTCTCCACTGAGCTTAAGCAGGATTCTCTGATATACGGGTTTTGCATTGGTTGCCATGGTGTTTCAGTCCTAAGCAGATAAGGATTATTGGGGGTTACTACAATTATTCAGTTAATACACATCCATGCTATGCAGCCAGATGTAAAAAATTCTTCTTAAATAAAACAGAACCGCCAATCGGCGGCTCCGTTAAGACAATTAAGACTGTTTGCTCATCGCAGCAACTTCTGCTGCGAAGTCAGCTTCAACTTTCTCGATGCCTTCGCCAACTTCAAAACGGATGAAGTTGATAACTTTAGCGTTGTTCTCTTTCAGCAGAGCGCCAACAGTTTTGCTTGGATCCATCACGAAGTTCTGACCATTCAGAGAGATTTCGCCGGTGAATTTGTTCATACGGCCAGAAACCATTTTCTCTGCGATTTCGCGTGGTTTGCCAGACTGCATTGCGATGTCCAGCTGGATCTGATGCTCGCGCGCAACAACGTCAGCAGGAACGTCAGATGGGTCAACATATTCTGGTTTGCTTGCAGCAACGTGCATTGCAACGTGCTTGATCAGTTCTTCGCTTGCGCCTTCAGCAGCAACCAGAACACCGATACGAGCACCGTGCAGGTAAGAACCTACAGCTTCGCCTTCCAGAATAGCAACACGACGGATGTTGATGTTTTCACCGATTTTAGCAACCAGTTCAGTACGCTGTTCTTCGAACTTAGCTTTCAGTGCATCGATGTCAGAATTTTTGTCAGCCATAACGGAAGTGATAACTTCTTTACCGAATGCCAGGAAGCCAGCATCTTTAGCAACGAAGTCAGTTTCACAGTTCAGTTCAACGATACCTGCGAATTTAGCATCTGCTGAAACTTCAACCAGGATAACGCCTTCAGCTGCAACACGGCCTGCTTTTTTAGCCGCTTTTGCCTGACCTGATTTACGCATGTTATCGATAGCCAGCTCGATATCACCATTCGCTTCAACCAGTGCCTTTTTACATTCCATCATGCCTGCGCCAGTACGCTCACGCAGTTCTTTTACCAGAGCAGCGGTAATGTCAGCCATTTGTTTAATTCCTCGATGTGTCTCGCGGGAAGATAATATTCCGCGTGGAAAGTTATCAGATAATATCCTTCGTCTTTCAAGCTGCCTCTTTGTTGGCTGCGCTCGTTCACCCCAGTCACATAGTTATCTATGCTCCCGGGGATTCTCTTCCTTGCCGCCGCGATGCAACTCGAAATCCATTGGGTATAGTTCTATATCAGATATGTAAAGGGGGCCTTGACAGGCCCCCTAACCAATATATTTCAATACCTGGTCAATAAGGGCTCAGAAATGAGCATGCCTTATTATTCAGCGTCTACAAGGCCTTCTTCAGCCTGAACAGCCAGATCCTGTGAACGGCCTTCACGAACAGAAGTCGCAGCAGCAGTCAGGTACAGTTTTACTGCACGGATTGCGTCGTCGTTACCAGGGATAATGAAATCAACGCCATCTGGATCAGAGTTAGTATCAACAACAGCGAATACTGGGATACCCAGGTTGTTTGCTTCTTTGATAGCGATGTGTTCGTGTTCAGCATCGATAACAAACAGAGCATCAGGCAGGCCGCCCATGTCTTTGATACCGCCCAGGCTGTTTTCCAGTTTGCCAAGCTCACGAGAACGCATCAGCGCTTCTTTCTTAGTCAGCTTGTCAAAAGTACCGTCCTGAGACTGAGCTTCCAGATCTTTCAGACGTTTGATTGACTGACGAACAGTTTTCCAGTTAGTCAGCATACCACCTAACCAACGGTGGTTAACGAAGTATTGGTCACAGCCCAGAGCTGCTTCTTTTACTGCTTCGCTTGCAGCACGCTTGGTGCCAACAAACAGAATTTTGCCTTTACGGGAAGCAATTTTGTTCAGCTCAGCCAAAGCATCGTTGAACATTGGAACAGTTTTTTCCAGGTTGATGATATGAACTTTGTTACGAGCGCCAAAGATGAAAGGTTTCATTTTTGGGTTCCAGTAACGAGTCTGGTGACCGAAGTGAACGCCCGCTTGCAGCATATCGCGCATGGAAACAGTTGCCATTTTAGACCTCTATAAAGTTAATTGGGGTTATGCCTCCACAGATCCCATGACACCGACTCTTTAACTGTGTGCTATTCATACCGCATGAAAGAGATTCATACGAATTAGTCACATGAGAGCACCCCGGTGTATGTGCCGATCCGTGTGTGTTATTTACACAAATGAGTTTATTTAGCATTTCTGAAATATTGCTTCCACAGGAAACAATTACACAGAATACCGGCGCGCTTTATACCATAATCCGACCCTATACACCAACATTTGTTATCGCTTTCTGACGTCTTAGCAATCAACGGTTATTGTTAGATATCAGGCAGGCTGATACCATTAACTCCATCATTTTTTCATTAACTAATATCAAAGAATCGGTGATTTACCGGTTCTAATGGACTGATTTCATGGCTATTACTATCAAAACAGACGAAGATATTCAGAAAATGCGCGTTGCCGGTCGTCTGGCAGCTGAAGTTCTGGAGATGATCGAGCAACACGTTAAAGCAGGCGTTACCACCGGTGAACTTGATCGGATTTGCCACGAACACATCACGAATAAACAGCAGGCTATTTCTGCCTGTCTGGGTTATCACGGTTTTCCTAAATCCGTCTGTATTTCGGTCAATGACGTGATTTGCCACGGTATTCCAAGTGATGACAAGGTACTGAAAGACGGCGATATCGTTAATATCGATGTTACTGTTATTAAAGATGAATTCCACGGCGATACCTCCAAAATGTTCATCGTTGGTAAACCAACGATTCAGGGCGAACGTCTGTGCCGTGTGACTCAGGAAAGTCTGTACCTTGCGCTGAAAATGGTGAAACCGGGTATCCGTCTGCGTACTATCGGCAAAGCGATTCAGCAATATGTGGAAGGGAATGATTTCTCCGTAGTTCGTGAATATTGTGGTCACGGTATTGGCCGGGTTTTCCACGAAGAACCGCATGTACTTCATTACGATGCCGATGATGGCGGTGTTGTGCTGCAAAAAGGCATGGCTTTCACTATCGAACCCATGGTCAATGCGGGTGATTATCGTATCCGTACCATGAAAGATGGCTGGACTGTCAAAACCAAAGATCGCGGCTGGTCTGCACAATACGAGCACACTATTGTCGTTACTGACAACGGCTGCGAAATCATGACATGGCGCAAAGAGGAAGAAGCGCAGATTTCAGCGGTATTGGTTAACGCGTAATAGCTTAACGAGTAGTTGCGTAAACCAACCACAGATTAATCGATAACAATCTGCTGACATAATTTGCTTACTCCTGCCAAAGATCCCGTTGTCAGGATAGCATTGCCAAATGAAGCCCTTGTACATAAACTGTCCTCACAGGGCTTCATCATCGACTACAAAATCGACTACAAACGCCTGCCCATCTCACAGTTTCTTATCATAGGTTTCTGAATATGCCAGTTGATATTGCTTTTGCGCACGCCCCGATTCCTCCTGTCTCTCCGGTAGAATTTTCATGTGATGATCTGCAATGCCCGGTGCTGAAGCAGCATATTGATGAGTTTCAACTATGGCTTGAACAGGCATTCAAAGCGGGTATTTCCCCGACCGCACTGATTTATGCACGTAGTGATTATATTGATAAACTTCTGACCCGGTTATGGCAGCAGTATGGGTTTGATCAGATAGACACTCTTTCCCTGATTGCTGTTGGGGGTTATGGAAGACGCGAGTTGCACCCTCTTTCAGATATCGATCTGCTGGTTCTGAGCGAACATCCGCTGACTGAAGAACAATCCACCCAGATTGGACGCTTTATTGCTCTGCTCTGGGATATCCGTCTGGATGTCGGCCACAGTGTCAGAACTCTCGAAGAGTGCCTTGAAAAAGGGCTTTCCGATCTGACTATCGCCACTAACTTAGTGGAATCCCGCTTAATCTGCGGTGATTTACCTCTGTTCCTGCGCTTACAAAAACACATTTTCAGTGATGACTTCTGGCCATCAGCCCAATTTTTTGCCTCCAAGATCACCGAACAGAAAAATCGTCATCAGCGATACCACAGTACCAGCTACAATCTGGAACCCGATATAAAAAGCAGCCCGGGAGGATTGCGGGATATTCATACGTTACTTTGGGTGGCTCACCGTCATTTCGGGGCGACATCTTTAGATGAAATGGTCGATTTTGGTTTTCTGACTCACGAAGAGCGGGATGAATTAAACGAATGCCAGAATTTTCTCTGGCGTATCCGTTTTGCCCTCCATCTGTCTGTTACCCGCTACGATAACCGGCTGTTGTTTGAACAGCAGTTTAGTGTCGCTCAGCTTCTCGGCTACAAAGGCGAACATAATCAGCCTGTTGAACGTATGATGAAAGATTTCTATCGCGTGACCCGCCGAGTCAGCGAATTGAACGACATGCTGTTGCAACTGTTTGATGAAGCAATCCTGACACTACAACCAGATGAAAAACCCCGCCCCCTGAATGAGGCCTTTCAGTTACGGGGAGATCTTATCGATGTTATTGATGAATCACTGTTTACCCGTGATCCTGCATCAATTCTGAGCATGTTTTATCACATGGCCGTTCACCGGGAAATTAACGGGATCTATTCCACTACGTTACGCCAGCTTCGCTATGCCCGCCGGAACCTTAAGCAGCCATTGTGCGAACTTCCTCAAGCCCGAAAAATTTTTATGGCAATCCTGAGGCACCCTCACGCAGTCAAAAGTGCTTTACTGCCAATGCATCGTCACAGTGTATTAAGTGCCTATACTCCGCTTTGGAGCAACATAGTCGGCCAAATGCAGTTTGACCTGTTCCATGCTTACACCGTCGATGAGCACACCATCCGGTTATTACAGAAACTGGAAAGTTTTGCCGATGAAAATAACCGCATACTTCATCCTGTGTGTGTTGAACTCTATCCACGCATACCGCAGCCTGAAATACTGCGGCTAGCTGCTTTTTTCCATGATATTGCCAAAGGGCGCAATGGCGACCATTCCGAGCTGGGAGCGAAAGATGCGTTTACCTTCGCCAAACAGCATGGATTGACAACTTACGAAGCCGAATTAATAGAGTGGCTTGTTCGCTATCATTTACTGATGTCAATCACTGCTCAACGACGGGATATTCAGGATCCAGAAGTCATTCAGCAATTTGCCTGTCAGGTCAAAAATCAGAATCGCCTGAATTACCTGCTTTGCCTCACGGTTGCCGATATCTGTGCCACAAACGCCAAACTATGGAACAGCTGGAAACAGAGCCTGCTGCGCGAGCTTTATTTCGCGACTGAAACCCAATTACTTAAAGGGATACAAAATACGCCTGATTTACGGGAGCGTATCCGGCATAACCGCTTACAGGCTTTGGCACTGTTACGGCAGGAAGCGATTGACGAAGAAAGGCTGCATACTATCTGGAGCCGCTGCCACGCAGATTATTTTTTGCGCCATACGCCGGATCAACTGGCATGGCATGCCAGCCATTTAGTTAACCATCAATATCCCGATCCAATGGTATTGATTAGTACTTCATTTTCTCATGGAGGAACGGAAATATTTATCTGGTGTCAGGATAGACCTTCTCTTTTCGCAGCTGTCGTGGGGGAATTAGATCGGCGCAATTTAAGTGTTCATAACGCCCAGATCTTTACGAATCGGGACGAAATGGCAATGGATACCTTTGTCATACTGGATCCGAATGATCACTCTCTGGCGCCTGACCGCCATGAGCCTATCCGACAGTCTTTGCTCAAAGCCATTAACGATCCTCATCCGAAAGCACCCAAAACGCGTAAATTACCGGCTAAATTACGCCACTTTGACGTACCTCCAAAAATTAGTTTCTTAACGACACAAAATACCCGACGCACTTATATGGAACTCGTCGCTCTGGATCAACCCGGCTTACTGGCCAAAGTCGGCAGTATTTTTGCCGAATTAGGTATTTCCCTGCATGGTGCGCGTATTACAACCATCGGTGAGCGGGTAGAGGATTTTTTTGTTCTGACGGATAAAGATTATTTGGCGCTGGATAAAAAAATCAAAGATGAATTGTCAGAAAGGTTGACAGAAGCCCTTAACACCAAGGATAAAGTATAGCGTTCACTAACCAATATTTGACTAAGAATAAAGGATCCCTTACCAATGCAGCAAATACAACCTATTGCCGAATTAATGGGCATTATCGAAAGTGCATTTGAAAACCGTACCAACATCACTCCAACAACTGTTGACGAAACAACACGTGATGCCATCAATCAGGTCATTCAAATGTTGGACAGCGGTAAATTGCGTGTCGCTGAAAAAATCTCAGGTGAGTGGGTAACACATCAGTGGCTGAAAAAAGCAGTCCTGCTCTCTTTCCGCATTAATGACAATCAGGTTATGGAAGGTGCTGAAAGCCGCTATTTCGATAAAGTCCCGATGAAGTTTGCTGATTATGATCAGGCGCGCTTCGAAAAAGAAGGCTTCCGTGTCGTACCACCAGCAGCCGTACGTCAGGGCGCCTACATCGCACGTAATACTGTATTAATGCCATCTTACGTCAACCTGGGTGCTTATGTGGATGAAGGCACAATGGTCGATACATGGGCAACAGTAGGTTCCTGTGCTCAAATCGGCAAAAATGTTCACTTGTCCGGCGGTGTCGGCATTGGTGGAGTTCTGGAACCATTACAGGCCAATCCGACTATCATTGAAGACAACTGCTTTATCGGTGCACGCTCTGAGATTGTAGAAGGGGTTATCGTAGAAGAAGGTTCTGTGATCTCAATGGGTGTTTACATCGGCCAAAGTACCAAAATCTATGATCGTGAAACCGGTGAAATCCATTATGGCCGGGTACCTGCGGGTTCTGTCGTCGTATCAGGTAACCTCCCTTCCAAAGATGGCAGCTACAGCCTGTATTGTGCTGTTATCGTGAAAAAAGTCGATGCCAAAACCCGTGGCAAAGTGGGTATCAATGAATTGCTACGTACAATAGACTAACTCTTTGAATAGCGGATAATAGATCCGCTATTTTTATGACGCCATTAACCCAACTAACAACATATCCTAAACGTTCACCAATTTCTTTATCTGTGAGTCCTTGTATTTTAAGTTGTTTTACGCTCTCTAATAATTCAGTTGTACGAGGTTTTCTTCTGGCAATATTTTCGGTCAGGCTCATCAAGTGTCCTGTTTCTTCATCAACATCTTTAATAATTGCTGGTATATGTGTCTCACTAACTTGTTGGTAAGCCTCCAGCCTTCCTTGCCCACATATCAAAGCGTAAAGAAAATCACCGTGAATTATTTTTCTTACAGTGATTGGACGTTTGAGGCCAATATTATGTATGTTCGTTTTAATTTCATCGTGAGTAAACTTATCTCTTTCTCGTGGATTAGTAATAAGTATTTTAGATATTTCTATCATTGTTATTTTTTCTTTATACATTTTTTTCTTCCTGAACAGTGGTCCTTTTTATTAATTGGTAGAAAGTATTTAATGTATCAAATCTATATAGTTCGAAACTAAATGGGTTTTTCTTCTTTAGATAATGATTTCCCAAAATAGTATCTATTGAAGGGAATATATAATAATCAACGATAGACTGATTAAAACTATCCATGCGAACTGCTATATTTACATCCGGTGAAAACATGTGGTCAAATTTAATTTTCCATCTAAAGTTTTCTGGTGATATTTTTTGGCATCTGGCTACTTGTAGAGTTAATGTGAATTCATCATTAACTTTCAGAATCCCTGTTTCTGGTGAATCGCTAATCCAGCCATCAGAAAGATAGATGTTTTTGATTATTGATTCTGTTATATTGGCATTTATCCCGTTAAGATATTTTTTGGTTTCCAACCAGGAGTAGTCAGTTTTGGGATTGTATCCAACCAGCTTATATACTCGGAGTAGGCTACCAAAACGAGAACGATAAACACTACTTGAAGGTAATAGTTCTTCCTCATCAATGATAAGCCCTGATAATCTTCCTTTTCTTTGTAATAATGAGTGTAATTTTTCCAACAATTCTTCTTCAGTAAAAATAAGCGTTCGAGATTTAATTATATCGTTTGCCTGTTTAAATTTATCATGGCTAATAATTGATTGATATGCTCCATTACATCGAATCCATTCTTCTTCAGGATTTATTATGTGTTGTTGCTTAAGTTTGAACGAAGTCTTATTATAAACGTTATTTCCAATGTATTTTTCGTTTGTGAGTATTTGATGGATTTTTCCGCGAGTCCATTCAGTACCATTCTCAGCGAGGATCTGCTTTCTGTTGAGTTCAGATGCAATAACCAATTCAGGTTTCCCCTCTACTATAAACATATCGAAAATTTGATTAACGATGTCTACTTCGTTTTGTGGACCAGGTATAAGTATAACTCGATCGGTCTGAATACTCTTACGCTGACCGAACTCAAGTATTCCTTTGGGATTACGGTGCTCATCAATGAGTAAACGGCGCAATCCATACCCGGCCATTCCTCCCTGATGAAAACCCCGTTTTATTAAATTAACTTGTCCGAGGAATACTTTTTCCGACAAATTTCGACTGTAGCTTGCAGCATTATACCGAGAGAATGACACTCCCAGCATATACATCTCAGATTGTTCGTTGATGAAGGGTTCTGCACAGTAAATAATCTTCACACCATGTATTTTTAACAAATATGCATAATGTTCAGCCTCATCCGCATCCTGAAAACGCCCGAACCTACTGACATCATAAACAAGTAGAGTGGAGATGTTTATTTTGTGATTTATGACATCATCAATTAATTTTTTAAGTCCGGATCTGCCAGTTAAATTTAATCCACTCTTTCCAGCATCATTATAAGTATGAATGATAGACCCTGCCTATCCAAGATTGGCGTCTTGCGATGAGTCGTTTTATGATTGAATTTAGTGACCGTCTAGACGGTCACGTTTAAACGAAAATGGCGATTACACAAAATATTAAACAAGGTCATACAGCTTGAAATCTACCAAATGCATAGGCTAATTAACCTGAATTCTGGATAAGAAATTGACGAGAGGCCTGTTCCAGGAGCAAAGTTTTGGTGAAAGCCTAAAACGACTCCGGAGAGGAACAGGCCATGGACAAGTTAGTTGAAATTTTCTGCGATGTCGACGACTTTTGCCGTCTTTTCATCCCCCAGTGGGAGCAGTTTTGTCTCGATAACGGATACCGCCTG
>NZ_CAWQMW010000148.1:0-29558 GCF_963895965.1 Xenorhabdus sp. PB30.3
GGACAGGATCGTGCATTATCTGCACACGGCCCTCAGTGCGCTGGCGGAGGCGCTGACCACGGACGCGCAACAACCGGTGCTCCGTTTATCCATTCTGCCGGCAGCAGAGCGCCAGCAGTTACTGGTGGATTTCAACGCCACGCAGGCCGATTTTCCGCCGCAGGCGCTGATCCATGACCTGTTTGAACAGCAGGTCGCCCGGACGCCCGATGCCCTTGCCGTCCTCTTTGAAGAACAGACGCTGAGCTATGCGGCCCTCAATCGGCGGGCCAATCAGCTGGCGCATTACCTGATTGAACTGGGGATCCAGCCGGATGATCGGGTGGCGATTTGTGTCGAACGCAGCTTAGAGATGGTGATTGGCTTACTGGCGATCCTCAAAGCGGGCGGCGCGTATGTGCCCCTTGACCCCACTTATCCGGCTGAGCGACTGGCGTATATGCTGGCCGATGCCGAACCGGTGGTGTTGCTGACGCAAACAACACTGGGCGACAGCGTTGGGGAGTTTGCATTACCGATGGTCAGACTGGATGATCTGCCCTGCCCCGTGCTGGCGAACCAGCCTGACACCAATCCGGTGGCCGCCATGCAGGGGCTCACTTCACGTCATCTGGCGTATGTGATTTATACCTCCGGCTCCACCGGCCAGCCCAAAGGGGTAATGAACAGCCACCGAGCCCTGTGCAACCGGCTGGTGTGGATGCAGAACACCTACCCACTGACGCCCGAAGATCGGGTGTTGCAGAAAACCCCGTTCAGTTTCGATGTCTCTGTCTGGGAGTTTTTCTGGCCGCTGCTGTATGGTGCCCGGCTGGTGATGGCCCGGCCAGACGGCCATAAAGAGGTTGATTATCTCGTCCGGTTGATTGAACACACCGAAATCACCACCCTGCACTTTGTGCCGTCCATGTTGCAGCAATTTGTGCAGGGGGTTCAATCCCCGCACACCTTGCCCACCCTCCGGCGAGTCATCTGCAGCGGTGAAGCCCTGCCCGCCGAGTTGCAACAACGCTTTTTTTCTCGTTTTCATACGGAATTACACAATTTATATGGCCCGACGGAAGCCGCCATCGACGTTACTTATTGGGCTTGTCAGCGTGATGATAAACGCCATTTTGTGCCGATTGGCTCCCCGATTGCCAATACGCAACTGTATGTTTTGGATAAAGGTGGGCAACCCGTGCCCCTTGGTGTCAGGGGGGAAATCCATATCGGCGGCGTCGGTGTTGCCCGCGGTTACCTGAACCGACCGGCACTGACCGCCGAGCGCTTTATTGCCGATCCATTCTCCACTGAGCCTGATGCCCGCCTGTACAAAACCGGCGATCTGGGCCGCTGGCTGCCGGATGGCAGTCTTGAATACCTGGGCCGGCATGATTTTCAGGTGAAACTGCGCGGTTTCCGCATTGAATTAGGGGAAATAGAAGCCGGCCTGATGCAGTGTCCGGGTGTACAGGAAGCCGTGGTGATCGCCCGTGAGGCGAATAACGGCGAGCAACGGCTGGTCGCTTACGCAGTGCCACAGCCGGATGCCGCGCTGGACGCCGCCAGTCTGCGTGACCAGTTACATACCCGGCTGGCGGAATACATGATCCCCAGCGCCTTTGTGGTGTTAGAGACCTTCCCGCTGACCCCCAACGGTAAGCTCGACCGTCAGGCCCTGCCCGACCCGGACTTATCCGCCGTGATCACCCGGGACTATGCGGCCCCCGTCGGAGAGGTGGAAACTGCGTTAGCCGACCTCTGGCAGGAGTTACTGAAACTGGACCGGGTCGGTCGTCACGACCATTTCTTTGAACTGGGCGGCCATTCCCTGATGGCCCTCAGCCTGATTGAACAGCTACGCCGGCGGGGATATGTACTGGAAGTGCGTAGTGTGTTCGCCACACCCACACTGGCGGAGATGGCGCAGGCGATACCGGCCCGGCAGGAGACGCCGGATGATGGCGTGCCACCCAACCGCATTCCTGACGGTTGCACACACGTCACGCCCGATATGTTGCCACTGGTGACCCTGTCACAGACTGATATTGACACCATTGCGGCGGCCGTGACCGGCGGCCATGCCAATGTACAGGATATTTACCCGCTGGCGCCGTTACAGGCCGGTATCCTGTTCCATCATCAATTACAGGAGCACGAAGATGCTTATCTGTTAAACAGCCTGCTCGCCTTTGATACCCGAGCACGGCTGGAAACTTTCCTGGATGCCCTGCAACAGGTCATCGACCGCCATGATATTCTGCGCACGGCGTTTTGCTGGCAGGGGCTGAGCCAGCCGGTACAGGTGGTCTGGCGGCAGGCGAAACTGCCTGTGACGCCCTTTGTGCCCACGTCGGCAGACAATATCCCGACACAACTACGGGCCAGTATCGCCCCCCGGATGGCTATCAGTCAGGCCCCGTTGTTCGCTGCCAGTACGGCTTATGACGCCGACAGCGGGGAATGGCTGCTGGCCCTCAGTTACCACCATCTGGTCAGCGATCATATGACGCTGGCGCTGATAGTGGATGAAATTCAACAGCTATTACAGGGACAGGCGGACACGCTGTCTCCCCCCTTGCCGTACCGCAATTTTATTGCCCAGACCCTGCGCGTATCGGCCTCAGTCCATGAAGCGTACTTCCGGGAACGGCTGGCCGGGATTGATGCGCCTACCGCGCCGTTTGGCCTGCTCAATGTTCAGGGAAGTGGCGCTGACGTGACAGAAGTCCGTTTATCTCTGGATAAGACACTGGCTCATACTCTGAGGATGCAGGCACGTCGTTTAGGTGTCAGTCCCAGTGTGTTGTTCCATGTGGCCTGTGCACAGGTACTGTCCCACACCAGTGGGCGTGATGACGTGGTATTCGGCACCGTATTACTGGGCAGAATGCAGGGCTCGACCAACGTGAGTCAGGTGATGGGGATGTTTATCAATACCCTGCCGATCCGGATAGCCCTGAAAAATCTCAGTGTGCTGGATGTAGTAAAGGCGACCGCAGGAGATCTGGCGGTCTTGCTGACTCATGAACAGGCTCCGTTAGCTTTGGCTCAGCGTTGCAGTAATGTCATCCCTCCTATGCCTCTGTTTAATGTTTTGTTTAACTATCGTCACAACTCGTCAGACTCTATTGAAAATTCTGTTTGGGAAGACGTGCGTCTGCTGGTATCAGAAGAAAAGACAAATTATCCTCTGGCCCTCGCGGTAGATGATTCAGGGGAAGATTTCGATTTGGTAGCCCAGTCTGTAACCGGGATAGATGCTGAACGAATAGTCAATTACTTGCACACTGCGATCAGCGAGTTGACTGAAGCGCTGGTCACTGAACCCCGGCAGCTCGTGCGGGAACTGCCTGTTCTGCCGGAGTCTGAACGTCAGCAGTTACTGGTCGAGTTCAATGACACGCAGGCTGACTTCCCGCAGACTGCTCTGATCCATGAACTGTTTGAACAACAGGTGGTAGAAACTCCAACAGCTATCGCTATCGTGTTCAAAGAACAAAAACTGAGCTACGACGAGCTTAATCGCCGGGCCAACCAACTCGCCCATTATTTAATTAAACTGGGTGTGAAACCGGATGATCGTATTGCCGTTTGTGTTGAACGTGGTCCGGACATGGTCGTAGGATTATTGGCTATTCTGAAGGCAGGTGGTGCCTACGTTCCCCTTGACCCGGCCTATCCGCGGGACCGCCTGAGTTATATGCTTCATGATGCTGCTCCGGTCGCTCTGCTCACTCAATCCACCCTGACGGAAAAACTGGATAATCAAGTACCAGCTATCCTGCTTGATGAATCTGTTTTATATGCTCCTGATGACATGCCAGATACAAACCCTGATCGTCGGGCATGTGGGCTCAACTCACGCCATCTGGCCTATGTGATTTACACCTCCGGTTCAACTGGTCAACCGAAGGGAGTCATGATTGAACACCGTAGTCTTTGCAATTTAGCCTTGTATCATCTGGATATTTTGGCCGTAAAACCGACTGACCGTGTCCTGCAATTTGCTTCACACAGCTTTGATGCCTGTATTTCAGAGTGTTTTATGGCTTTGCTGAGTGGTGCCAGTCTCTATCTTGCTGAGCGTGCAGATATTCTGCCCGGCACCGCCCTGTTAAGAACTTTAGAAACTGATGCCATTACGCATGTGACGCTGTCACCCACTGCATTGGCCGCGATGGATGCCCTCCCTGCCACTTTAAAAACGCTGATTACAGCTGGCGAAGCCTGCCCACTTTCGCAAGTCAGACGCTGGTCTGAAGGACGGAACATGATTAATGGCTATGGGCCGACTGAAATTACGGTCTGCGCAACCACTTATCTGTGTAATAGCCAGGATGATATAGCACCGCCTATCGGTAGCCCGATAGCGAATACACGGATTTACATCCTTGATCCCTCTGGTCAACCTGCTCCTCTGGGTGTAGTCGGTGAAATTTATATCGGAGGCATCGGTGTAGCCCGAGGATATCTGAACCGCCCTGAACTGACTGCTGAACGTTTTCTGCCGGATCCATTCTCTACTGAGCCAGAGGCTCGTCTGTATAAAACCGGCGATCTGGGTAGCTGGCTACCGAATGGTAATATTGAATACTTAGGCCGTAATGATTTTCAGGTCAAACTAAGAGGATTCCGTATTGAACTGGGAGAAATCGAAAGCCAGTTATTGCAATGCCCCGGTGTACGCGAAGCAGTAGTACTGGCTCGTGAAGGAAAAGAAGAAGGAGAAAGTGTTGGTGCGCAGAAGCGGCTGATAGCTTATATCTTACCTCAGCCCAATGTTGAACTGATCCCGGCTGAATTGCGGCGGCAATTAATGCAGCATCTGGCTGAATTTATGATCCCCAGTGCCTTTGTTATCTTAGATGCTTTCCCGTTGACTCCGAACGGCAAACTTGATCGTCAGGCTCTCCCCGTTCACGAACAGTCAGCAGTCATCACCCGAGACTATGAAGCACCAGTGGGTGATGTGGAAAAGGCACTGACAGAAATTTGGCAGGAATTACTGGGACTGGAACGGGTTGGCCGTCACGACCATTTCTTTGAGCTAGGCGGACATTCGCTGATCGCGGTCAGCCTAATTGAACGGCTACGCTGCCGGGGATACGCGCTGGATGTACGTAGCATCTTTTCAGCACCACGACTTACAGATATGGCGCAGACAATACAGATCCGGCAAAACATACCTGATTCTGTGGTCCCACCTAACCACATTTCCGCCGATTGTACCGCCATTACTCCTGATCTCTTACCCTTGGTGACGCTGTCACAAGAAGAGATTGACATTATTGTCGCAACTGTTCCCGATGGAACTGCCAACGTACAGGATATCTATCCCTTATCCCCTTTACAGGAAGGTATTCTGTTCCATCACCAGCTGCAGGAAAATGGCGATGCTTACCTGTCACACAGCGTACTGGCTTTTGATACCCGCTCGCGTCTGGAGGCTTTCCTTGATGCCCTGCAACAGGTTATCGATCGCCATGATATTCTGCGGACGGCTTTTTACTGGCAAGGCTTGAGCCAACCTGTTCAGGTAGTCTGGCGACAGGCGAAATTGTTAGTAATGCCATTTATTTCCACATCAGCAGAGAATATTCTGGCACAGCTACAGGCAAGCATTCCCTCTCGGCTGGATATCAGTCAGGCACCGTTGTTCGCTGCCAGTACTGCCCATGATGCGGACAGTGACGAATGGCTGCTAACGCTGAGTTTTCACCATCTGGTCAGTGACCATGTCACACTGGAATTAATCATGGATGAAATCCAACACGTATTACAGGGACGAGAGGGATCCCTGCCGGTACCATTGCCGTACCGCAATTTTATTGCCCAGACGCTGAGTGTACCGGCTTTGGTACATGAAGATTACTTCCACCAGCGGCTGGCCGGGATTGATGAACCCACCGCCCCGTTTGGTTTACTGGATGTACAGGGCAACGGGCAGGCGATCACCGAAGCCCGCTTGCCGCTGGACAGCGCGCTGGCACATACCCTGCGTTCGCAGGCCCGCCAGTTGGGGGTCAGTCCCGGTGTGTTGTTCCACGTAGCCTGTGCGCAGGTATTGGCCCACACCAGCGGCCGCGATGATGTGGTCTTCGGCACCGTATTATTGGGCAGGATGCAAGGCACAACGGGAGCCGATCAGGTGATGGGGATGTTTATCAATACCCTGCCGATCCGGATATCCCTGAGCACTCAGAATGTACGGGAAGCTGTGCTGACCACGTCGCGGGATTTGGCTGCCTTGCTGGAACATGAACAGGCCCCGCTAGCACTGGCGCAAAGATGTAGCGGCGTTATGCCACCGCTGCCCCTATTCAACGTCCTGTTCAATTACCGGCACAGCCCGTCAGACACAGGTGACAATTCTGGTTGGATAGGCATGCGCGTGTTGGTCTCTGAGGAGCGGACGAACTACCCCATTACTCTCTCGGTGGATGATCACGGGGACGGTTTCACGCTGGCTGCTCAGACAGTGAATGGAATCGATCCTGATAGAATAGTGCATTATCTGCACACTGCCCTCAGTGAACTGGCGGATGCGCTGACCGCTGACGCTCAGCAATCGGTGCTCAACTTATCTATTCTGCCGGCAGCAGAACGTCAGCAGTTACTGGTGGATTTCAACGCCACACAGGCCGATTTTCCACAGCATGTCCTTATTCATGAGCTGTTTGAACAACAGGTCGCCCGGACACCTGATGCCCTTGCCGTGCAATTCGAAGAACATTCCCTGAGTTATGATGCCCTCAATCGTAAAGCTAACCAACTGGCGCATTACCTTATGACGTTGGGCGTCAAACCGGATGTTCGGGTAGCTATCTGTGTTGAACGCAGCTTAGATATGATGGTAGGAATATTGGCAATTCTCAAAGCCGGAGGTGCGTATGTGCCTCTCGACCCGGCTTATCCATCTGATCGGCTGGCTTATATGCTGGCTGATTCTGAACCCGTGGCCTTGCTGGCCCAGACAGAACTGGCGGGCTTATTCAGCCATCTGATCTCCACGGTGCTGCTTGATAGCCAAACATCGCTTTTGGATATCCAGCCTGACCATAATCCCGATACAACCACATTGGGGCTGAATTCACGTCATCTGGCTTATGTCATTTATACCTCCGGCTCCACCGGACAGCCCAAAGGAATTATGGTGACTCACCGCAATGTCATCAATCTGTATACCGGGCTGCAATCGATGATCGATATCACACCACCGTGTCGCACCGCCCTGAATGCCAGCATTGTGTTTGACGCTTCGGTACAGAGCTGGCTGCAATTGCTGGCGGGCCATACACTGGTCATCATTCCGGAGGCTATTCGTGCCAATGGGATACAGCTTTGGCATTATCTGGCGCACCACGCGGTGGATCTGTTTGATTGCACTCCCGTGCAACTGCAATGGCTACTGAATGCGGGGTTAGGTACCGATACGGATTATCAGCCCAAACTGGCGTTAATCGGCGGAGAGGCTATTTCTCCTGTCTTATGGTCGCGTTTGCAACAGATAAAAATGTCCCGTTTTATCAATGTCTACGGCCCAACAGAATGTACCGTTGATACGACTTTTTGTGTGATAGATCATTCACTGCCGTCTCCCAGTAT
The DNA here is from genome assembly GCF_963895965.1 of Xenorhabdus sp. PB30.3. NCBI lineage: Bacteria > Pseudomonadati > Pseudomonadota > Gammaproteobacteria > Enterobacterales > Morganellaceae > Xenorhabdus > Xenorhabdus sp. PB30.3. Next base: position 7,591 of record NZ_CAWQMW010000148.1, read on the forward strand.
CGGTCATCCGATAATCAATGCCCGAATTTATCTTCTCGATGATTATGGGCAGCCTGTGCCCCTTGGCGTCACTGGCGAGATTTATATCGGAGGGGCGGGTGTCGCCCGGGGTTACCTGAACCGTCCTGAACTGACCGTAGAGCGGTTTGTGACCGATCCTTTCAGCTCGCAGCCTGATGCCAGAATGTATAAAAGCGGTGATTTAGGGCGCTGGCTACCAGATGGCAATATCGACTATCTGGGGCGTAACGATTTTCAGATCAAACTGCGCGGTTTTCGGATTGAACCGGGTGAGATCGAAGCTCAGCTTGTCCAGTGTCCCGGTGTAAATGAAGCTGTGGTAATAGTGCGTGAAGAGCTTTTGGTAGCTTATCTCCGCCCACATTCCGGTATTGAACTGGTGCCGGCTGAATTACGTCAGCAACTGACTCATCGTTTGACGGAATACATGATCCCCAACGCCTTTGTGATACTGGATACCTTCCCGCTGACCCCCAACGGCAAGCTCGACCGCAAGGCGCTGCCCGCACCGGACTTGTCAGCGGTGATCACCCGGGATTATGAAGCACCGATTGGTGACATGGAAATTGCACTGGCACACATCTGGCAGGAATTACTGGGCGTGGAACGGGTCGGTCGTCACGACCATTTCTTTGAACTGGGTGGTCATTCGCTTATCGCGGTACGGTTAATAAACTGCATGAGCAAGCAAGGCATGGCGGTATCACTGGCAACATTATTCTCTTACCCGATATTATGTGATCTGGCTCAGGCGATTAATAGTCAGGCAGCTAAACCAAGCTCTCCTCTTGATGCCAATCCGGTGCCTTTAAGCCCTGACGGTCATTTACCGCCATTATTCCTGATACACGAAACCACAGGTGATCCGCTGGTGTATTCGCGACTGGCAACTTTACTGCCAGCCGAACTGCCCGTTTATACATTGCAGGCGATGGGTCTACACACAGTGGAGAATCCACCTGCGTCCATTGAGGAGCTTGCTACTTACCATATTGATGCTATTCGCCGGATCCAGCCGCATGGCCCTTATCGTCTGGCAGGCTGGTCCATCGGAGGAACTATCGCTTACGAGATCGCCCTGCAATTGGTTAGCGATGGCGAAAAAATCGATTACCTTGGCATGATCGATTCTTATAACTTAGATTCTTACAATTTCAGTGATCATGAAACAGACTGGCAGAAAGATATCAATCTGCTTATCCAGTCTCTGAATAATTATGGAGAGCAACCTGATGGAGACGATTCGGATGATCTTTATGATTTCCGCGATTGTGAAGCTCTGCAATGGTTGCCTGCGGACGTTAAAAAAGAGGATATTCTCTTCCGCTTGAATACCCAGAAACTGATCCTGCAACTTGAGAAAAAATATAGAATTTCTGCTTCCTCTCTCCCCATTCATCTCTATACCTGCGATGATTTAGCGGCCGGATCCGACTGCTGGCATGGCTGGCACGACATTGTTAGTGACCGCTCTGAACGCCACCCTATTGGCGGAGGGCATTACACCATCATGCAGCCGCCCTGGATAAACCATCTGGCCGATTCAATGACTGAGCATTTATTACCGGCTTCTTACTCACCGCACATCATTATTCAACATGGAGATGACTCTGCTTCACCACTTTTCTGTATTCCCGGCGCAGGTGCCAGTGTTTCCAGTTTTATTGAGCTGGCATTAGCCCTTCCCCCACAGTTGCCTGTCCATGCTTTACAGGCTCGTGGCCTGATAAATACAGACCTTCCGCCTTATATCAGTGTGGAAGGTACAGCCCGCGCTTACATTAAGGCAATTCGTCAGGCACAGCCTCATGGCCCCTATTATCTGCTCGGGCACTCTTACGGCGGCTGGCTTGCTTTTGAAATAGCATTACAATTACAAAAGCAAGGGGAAGAGATTGCTGCTCTTACTCTTATTGATTCCGATGGGCCTGAACCACAGGAGAGCACTTCAAAAAACAGCCCTCCTAAGGTTATCGACCGGATTGAAACGTTAATGAGTCTGATTGATATCTACAACATGATGCTGACTCAGCCATTAACGCTAACAAGGCAGGATTTCGAGAATCTGACTGAAGACGAACAGATCATTCTCTTGCTTCAGGCTTTGGTCGATGTAGAGCTATTCCCTGAAAATACAGAGAAACCTTTGTTACAGGGTATCGTTCAGGTTATGCAGGCCAACCTGAACTCAAGCTATACACCCCACAGCTGCTATAACGGCCCCGTTTATTTGATTAATGCCCAAGGGGGGAATATTGATGAAATAGCTACTCGAGAAAATATCTGGCGTCAGTATGTGACTCAGTTAAATACTGAGATCGTGCCTGGTAATCACATGACTATGCTATCCAATCCTCAGGTGAAACAGCTGGCGACTTTGCTGTGGAAAATTCTGCGGGAAAAATTAATGACCGAGATACCGGAGCAGAAATGATGACGTCAACCATTAAACAACCGGCTTACCGGATTTTGTTCTCACTTTTAAATCGTTCACGTTGGATCCTGTTCATTGCCATTTTAGCCAGTATCGTTAATGGCATTTCCAACGTTTTCCTCATCACGTTGGTTAACAGAATAGTCACCACGTCTGGCAGTTATCACTTACTCGCCGTATATTTCTGTATTATTGCGGTGCTGGCTATTGTCAGTCATGTAATGAGTGGGGTGATTTTCGCCAGACTCAGCCAGAATACCATCGCAAGGATGCGTGAGTTTATCTCTGAGCGTATTACCCGAGCTCCTTTTCGCCAGATAGAAATACTGGGCGCTTCCCGTGCCCAGTCTATTATCACCGATGATACAACCAATGTTTCACTGTTGTTTTTCACCCTACCCAATATCGTGACGCAGAGTTCCATTATACTGGGTTGCCTGATCTATCTGGCTTGGCTGTCATGGTCAGTGTTTTTTCTTGTGTTAACGGTGATAGTGATTGGCTCACTTGGTTATGCTATCGGTGGAACCAGCGCGCTCGCATCACTAAAAGCAGCAGGTAAGTCACAAGATCGCCTGTTCAATCATTTCAACGCCTTATTTACCGGAGCGAAAGAGCTAAAGTTACATTTTTCACGCGCTCAGGCTTTCTTCACCCATTCACTTGGTCGTGAAATTGGTGCGGTTAGACAGCATCGTATCCGTGCTTTCAGTGTTTATGCCTTTGGTGCCGGCTGGATGTATCTTCTATTTTATATATTTCTCGGGCTGGTTATTTTCGCTCCGGCGGTAATAGCGGGACTGAAAGTCACTACAATCGCAGGTTACGTGATTGTCTTTCTGTTTATATTGATGCCGCTGGACAGTCTGCTGAACAGTATTCCATCACTGAATGCGGCTCGCGTATCGCTAAACCGCATCGGTTATGTTCTGTCTGAACTGACTGAGCAGGATCACTTGGACGAGCAGGTTTCTGCCAGTGAATTTGGTGAAGCTAACTTACTGCAACTGTCAGGCATTACACACAATTATTATCGTGAGAAAGAAGACGATATGTTTCAGCTTGGTCCAATCGATATGACGCTTAAACGCGGAGAAATCACTTTTCTGATTGGCGGTAACGGCAGTGGGAAAACGACACTGGCCAAACTGTTAAGCGGGCTGTATACACCGGAAGACGGCACAATTACTGTTGACGGAAATTTGATTACTGATAGTAACAGAGCTAACTATCGTCAGCTGTTCTCCGCCATTTTCTCGGATTTTCATCTCTTCGAAACACTGATAGGTCTGACTGATACTGATTCAGTACTGGATGCACGAGCGAACGCCCTGCTTGCTAAATTACATTTGGAGCACAAGGTTAAAATTCAGGATGGTTGTTTTTCAACTCGTGAGCTTTCACAAGGGCAACGGAAACGCCTAGCTTTAGTGGTTGCTTATTTGGAAGATCGGCCATTCTATCTGTTCGATGAGTGGGCCGCTGATCAGGACCCACTATTTAAGATTGTATTCTATCAGGAGCTATTGCCCGAATTGGCGGCACGCGGTAAAGCTGTACTGGCTATTACTCATGACGACCGTTTTTTCCATTTAGCCGATCGTTGCATCAAGCTGGAAAATGGTCAGCTGACCGGGCAGAAGTCTGATATACATAATGGCGTTACAGAGCATCAATCACTTTGAATTCGATGACAACAACTTCCATTTCCGGTGAAAATGAGCCTTCACGTTCAAAGAAATGTTGATGTTCCTGTTGCCAGTGCTTCACCGAACGATCTCCCTCGCCTTCTTTCCAGGCGAGTTCGGTTGTCATTTCTGAGAATTTTATGAGGTGTAGGGCCATCACTCTGACAACACAGGCTGGCGTATCTTTGCTGTTCAATACAATGTATTCATTACCAATTAAAATACTGCTGCCACACTGTTTATAGGAGGAAAATGAACAGCTGGTTGCAGTTTTAATTTCTTTGGAGACTAATTCAGCAAGAGCGTCCTGTAGTTCAGGTGAATCACCAAACTTCCAGTGTTCTGCTGCCGGATATTTGTTTTTGACCATATTCATCATTTTATGAGATTCCATCGTTACAACTATTATGTGACAACTACTATTAGCGGCAATATTTTCACTTAGGTCTTTGCCATAAGGAAGAAGACCTGGGAACTATATTTGTGTTACGTGAAATTAAAGCCAAAATACCACCAGAAAAAAGTAAAGACAGCTTTTCTAAATGAGAAGTATGTTGGCGATGATCCCACGCCTCTTCTCCTGCCCGCTGCACTTTTACTCCAATTTTATGGTAACACTTATATGCGCTGGCTATTGCCCACGCATGCGCCTATAAAAAAGGTACAAAGTATATTATTAATGTTGCAAAAGATACCAAGACTACTCAGAACAAAAAACAGAGCAAGTGATAGCAATACGGCGAGAGGTATGAGTGTTTCTGTTTTCAGAGGGGACTTGTTACTGGGCAGGTTATAAATATCACTGTTCTGATCGTAAGAGCCGAATTTAGTTCACTCGAATCCGGAGACAAAGCCAAACAAAGCCCAAATGGGTTACAGGGTCTTTGCTTAGCATCAAATTTATATTAGTCAAAAACGAGATGGAAGCCACCTCACCAAGTTATAAAACCTTGTTCTATACAGTGGGTATTGGTGGGACATTTCCGAAAAACTAAATCAGAGGAGTGTAGAAAAAGGTTTTCCTTTTACTTAACAAATGATTGTCAAACTGACAAAAATCACAAAACGAAAGTTCAATATTCTCCTTGTTTTTTAATGTACCAGAGAAAATACCGCTAAATACAGAGAAACTTCCTTCGGTGACTATATTTGTTATTGTATGTTTACCCTTTAGCACTACTCTTTCTTTCGAATAAAAATTAAATAAAGACGCCTTCCCTTGAATTGTAGAATAGCCGGGTCGTTCATATACAACATCTTCGGTGACAAGGTTCAAAATATTATTAAACTCTCTGTTATCAATGAATTCAAAAAAATCGTATACCCATTTACTACGCTTTGCGTTATCACTCATGTATTTTATCTCTCCGTTGTACTTCGTCTGCTAATTTTTTGATAGTTGTATATTGAAAGAAATCAACAAATTCTATAGAGAAAGTCGAATAGGACTCTTTCCCTTTATTTAACCTGATGCAAAACATCACCTACTGCATTGAACATCCGGTCAAGGTCTTCAGGTTTAGCATTAAACATCGGGCCGAACTGGAGCCCATCGCCACCAAAGCGAACATAAAAACCGGCTTTCCATAATGCAATTCCAGCTTCAAAAGGACGTATCACGCCATCGCCATTCCGTGGTGCAATTTGGATGGTACCAATCAGCCCACAGTTACGAATATCAACAACGTTAGGGCAATGCCTGAGTTCATGCAGGATTTTTTCAAAATGAGGCGCTAATTCAGCAGATTGTTGGATCAGGTTTTTCTTTTCCAGCAATGTTAACGTTGCCAGACCAGCGGCACAGGCTACAGGATGAGCAGAATAAGTATAGCCATGACTGAATTCAATCATATGCTCAGGAAGAGGTTGTGACATGAATGTGTCGTAGATCTCACTGGAGACAACAGCACCACCAAGAGGGATTGCACCATTTGTAACCTGCTTGGCAAAAGTAAGAATATCCGGAGTGACACCAAAATATTCAGCCCCTGTCCAGCGCCCTAAACGGCCTAATCCGGTAATAACTTCGTCAAAAATCAGCAGGATATTATGTTGGGTACATATTTCCCTTAAACGTTGCAGATAACCTTGTGGCGGAACAATCGCACCGGCAGATCCGGCAATAGGCTCGACAATAACAGCCGCGATATTACTGGCATCATGAAGTTCTATCAGTTTCAGTAGTTCATCAGCCAGTTCAGTGCCGCCAGTTGCCGGAACGCCTTTAGTAAATGCCATATTGCTTTGTAAGGTGTGTGACAGATGGTCAACTTCCATCAACTGACCGAACATCTTGCGATTTCCGCCAATACCGCCAAGACTTGTTCCTCCGATATTAACACCGTGATAAGCGCGCATTCTGCCAATCATTCTGGTTTTAGTCGGCTGCCCTTTTATCCGCCAGTAAGCTCGGGCTATTTTCACCGCTGTATCAACAGATTCCGAACCTGAATTGGTAAAGAATACATGGTTTAAATCACCTGGCATCAGACTGGCGATTTTATCTGCTAACCGAAATGATAGCGGATGAGCATGCTGGAAACCGGGTGAGTAATCTAATGTACCTAATTGTTCAGAAACGGCCTGACGAATTTCTGAGCGTGAGTGCCCGGCTCCGCAAGTCCATAAACCAGATAAACTATCGTAAATACGGCGACCTTTATCATCCGTCAGCCAGTGACCATCCGCAGAGACGATCATGCGTGGGTCTTGCTGAAAATGACGATTGGCACTAAACGGCATCCAGTGTGCTTTTAAATTCAGATCCTGGGATGGATTAACATGGAAGGAACGGGTTTGAACGGTATTGCTATCTGACATTTTTTTAACTCCTCGCACGAAAATGTAACAAAAAGTCATCACAGTGAGTTTGCAATAAAACGATATTCAAGTTAAATCTTATTTATTGAATCATTAGTAATGAGTTTACTCACGTAAATGAAACCTGCAAATTTTAGGCAAGTAACTGATTTTGATTTGAAATTATTACGTATATTTAAGATCGTTGCAGAATGTGGTAGTTTTTCTGCGGCCGAAAGCCTGCTCGGTATCACTCGTTCAGCAATCAGCCTTCATATGGGGGATTTGGAAAAGCGTTTGGGCATGCGCTTATGCCAGCGTGGTCGCGCTGGTTTTTCTCTGACTGATGAAGGGCAGGAAATTCTGCGAGCCAGTGAAACTATGATGGCGTCAATTGAAGAATTCCGCCAGTATGTCAATCAAATACATAAGCAGTTACGGGGAGAGTTTAATATCGGCATTATTAATAACCTTGTCACACAACCAATGATGCGGATTACTAACGCGCTGGAGCGCCTGCGTTCAGCAAGTGACAATATTCTGATTAATATTAGTATGAGTACTCCGACAGAAATTGAACGAGGTATATTGGATGGAAGATTACAGGTGGGCGCCCTACCTTTGATTACACCATTGTCGGGATTAAATTACTTACCACTCTATAATGAACGGTCATATCTTTATTGTAGTAATAAACATAAAGCATTTCTGCTTGCGGATAACTTTGATACTGAGCAGTTAAATCAACTGGATGCTGTTATTCCCAGCTACCGTATAGGCACTGAAGCCATGAATCACCATAAGTTGCTGAACAGCGCGGCAACAGCATCTGATCGCGAAGGCATCGCATTTTTAATTCTTACCGGTAAGTTCGTGGGGTTTCTTCCGGATCACTACGCTCGTATCTGGGTAGAGAAAGGTTTTATGAAGGCACTGTTACCTGAGCAAATTTATTATGATTCTAAAATCTCAATCGTGACACGCAAAGGCAAACGAACTAATGCTATTCTTGATTTGTTTTTGGAGGAGTTAGGATATTAGGCACTTAATAAAATTGATATTGCCGGTCTAAAAATGCATATCAAAAATATTATGCAAATATGATAGGGTTATGTCGATGTAAAATATCTTACCCTTATACCTCTGAATAAATTAAATATAGAACTGATATAGCACAATTAAAAAACGAAAATATTCATTTCCCGATTAAATGATAATTTCGAATTCTGAATCCTACATATTCACATTAATTAGGTATATCAAGATGAAATTTAAATATATTCCAATTTATTTCACTTTTCTTTTTTGTTTGTTAAATGTCAACGTGTATGCAAACCCTTTGCATGATGCTGTCAATCAGAACGATATAGAAACCGTCAAATCCCTATTGAATGATGATCAAGCTTTACTTGATGAGCGTGACGGACAACAGCGCACTCCTCTCATGCTGGCTACACGGCATAATTATGCTGCGATTGCTATTTTCCTTATCCAAAGCGGTGCAGATGTCAATGCTAAAGATAGACAGCTCGATACGCCTTATTTGCTGGCAGGAGCACAGGGTTACAATAAAATACTCATTGCAATTTTACATCATGGCGCGAACCTGAAAGATACCAACCGCTATGGAGGGACTGCGCTGATCCCCGCCGCCGAAAAAGGGCATCCTGAAACTGTACAGATCCTGCTGGATGCTGGTGTTAATCCTAATCACATTAACAAATTAGGATGGACGGCGTTAATGGAAGCTGTCGTATTAGGTAATGGTTCTTCGGTTTATGTCGACATTATTGATCGGCTCATTAAGGGCGGTGCTAATGTTAACATACCGGATAAAAACGGGGTTACTGCGCTTACTCATGCTCGCCAGCGTGGATATAAAGACATCATTAAACTATTGGAAAGTGCTAACGCCAAATAATCAGAGAAAAATTCTTTAACAAAATCAGTAAAAATACAGTAAGATTGGCGCCCAATCGTTAGTATTGATCCGGATCAATAGTTTGTTATCACTTTTTCATCTATCACAGCGCCGAACTCCTGCCTGGATTGCCTTACTGGCAATTCTGATGCTGTTCATTGCTCCAGTGGTATCAAAAACACTGGAACATCATCGCGATGGTATGAAAAATGAAGCATGTCATGGTATGCCAATGCCTGATATGCAAAATAGTCATCATCAATCAGACAGCATGAATCATCATGGCGTTGATCATGTTCATATGGGGTTGATGGATGATATTGCCTGTGGTTATTGCCAGCTATTGATTAACCTGCCGTTATTGTCAGGTTCGTTTATTCCTTTCATCTTGTTGACGCTGACGATTTCCCGTGCGCCACCAGCCCCCCGCTTTTCTGGCCCGGCTATCCGGCTGTTCTATGGTGAGTCACAGCCACGAGCACCACCCCTTAATTAATTTTCTTATCTGTACACTTCGTCTTTCAAGTTGCCTCTTTGTTGGCTGCACTCGCTCACCCCAGTCACATAGTTATCTATGCTCCCGGGGATGATCTCCCTTGCCGCCGCGATGCATCTTGAAATCCATTGTGTATGAATAAATAAATCATCTATTTTCCTTGCCTGAAATCATTTTTACAGGGCAAGTTGGTATTGTTTTAAACAAATTCAAAAACAGGATTTGTGATTAATTAAGGAATATTTTTCATGTCTGCTACACAATTGTTTCGCGCATCGCCTTTGGCTACGGCTTTAGCTATCGCACTCTTTATTCCAAATGGTATGGCTGCCACAAAAGAACGTGCTGAAGAGACAAAAAATTTAAACTCAGTTCGTGGAAATGTAGCCTATGAAAGTGAATCAGTCATTACCGTAACTGCTCCGGCTGTTTCGCCCCTGAATATTTTTTCCTCACTTAAAACTCCCCGTCAACCCGTCCCCGCCAGTGATGGTTCAGATTATCTGAAAACCATTCCGGGATTTTCTCAGGTTCGTAGTGGCGGAACTAACGGAGATCCGGTATTTCGTGGGATGTTTGGTTCTCGCTTACGGATGCTGATTGATGACGGCGAAGTTATGGGTTCTTGCCCGTCACGGATGGACGCCCCAAGTTCATATATTTCACCAGAAAGTTATGATGTTTTGAGTTTGGTTAAAGGGCCGCAGACTGTGCTTTGGGGACCGGGGAACTCCGCAGGAACGATTCGTTTTGAACGCTCCCGCCCACAATTTTCAGAACCGGATGCTAAAGGTAATATCAGCACAGTCGCTGGTTCTAATGGACGCTGGGATGGTAATGCAGACCTGAGTTTCGGCAATCAATATGGTTATATGCGCTTTATCGGTAATAAATCCCGTTCTAATGACTACAAAGACGGTGATGGGTATCGCATTCCTTCCCATTGGAACAAGTGGAATACGGATGTGGCATTGGGTTGGACACCGGATGATAATACCCTGCTGGAGTTAAATGCCGGACAGGGAGATGGAAAGGCTCGCTATGCTGGTCGAGCAATGGATGGTTCGAAATTCAAACGCGAAAGTTTGGGAATGCGCTTTGAAAAATCCAATATCGGCGATGTATTTGACAAGTTTGAGACTAATTTTTATTACAACGCCACCACTCATGTAATGGATAACTTATCCCGCCCTTCCCTTACAGCAATGAAAATGGGACATGGTGACAGCCATATGGGGCACGGAAATAGCCATATGAAAAGTAGCCACATGAATCATGGTAGTCATGGAGGACACGGCGGGCATGGTAATGGCATGAAAATGTCTCATCAGGTAGATCGCAAAACTCTGGGCGGACGCATGATGGGTACATGGATTTGGGAAGATTTCACATTACAAAGCGGTGTGGATATGCAGACCAATACGCACCGTAATCAATCACAAAAAGATGCCCGTTTCCGTGATTATGGTGTTTTTGGCGAACTGAGCTGGGATGCTGACGAACAAAGTAAGGTAATTGGCGGTGCTCGTTTAGATCGCGTTCTGGTGGATAGATATCCTAAAAAAATCGAGGAAAAACAGGAAGAACGAACTGATACTTTACCAGCCGGTTTTGTCCGATATGAACATAACCTGAAAGAAGCTCCGGTGATGTTCTATGCCGGTGTTGGTTATACTGAGCGCTTCCCTGATTTTTGGGAGTTGTTCGCGTTAAAAGGGCGTGTTTTTAATCAACTGAAAACAGAGAAAACAACGCAGTTAGATATCGGGGCTCATTATAACGATCATCATTTGCAAGGCTGGATTTCCGCTTATGCAGGAAAAATCGATGACTTCATTCTGTTCCATTATGCCGATCAAAAAGCCGATAATGTTCGTAACATTGATACCACCATACTGGGTGGAGAAATGGGCGTTGGCTATCATCTGAATGAAAATTGGAAAACCAATGCAAGTCTGGCTTATTCCTGGGCGAGAAATAATTCAAACCATCGTCCATTGCCACAAACTCCACCATTGGAAGCCCGCTTTGGTCTGAGCTGGGAGTCTGGTGACTGGAGTAGCAACGGTTTATTGCGTCTGGTCAGCAAACAAAACCAGATTGCGATGAATGAAGGTAGTGTGGCTGGAAGAGATTTTGAGCGCAGTGCCGGTTTTGCCGTTTTTTCTGCTAATGCCGCTTATAAGGTGACTAAAAATATGCAGGTCAGTGTCGGTGTGGACAATATTTTTAATAAAACCTATAGCGAACACCTCAATCGTGCAGGAAATGATGGCTTTGGTTATTCTGCCAATACGCCTGTTAACGAGCCGGGTCGTACTTATTGGGCCAGATTTAACGTGAAATTCTAATCTCTGACTGACCTCCCGGGCTTTGCCCTGAATTAATTCGGGGCAAAGTTTCTTTTCATTTCTTAATGAACTTTTTTACTAAAGTTATTTTCACATCACATTAAGAAATATTTTTTTGAAAAGATTCTTTCAAAAGAATGAAATTATCAGACTAATCCTAAATATCTGACTCATTCGTTAGCAACCAATGACGTAAAAGCATAGCCAATTGCTCTTGCTGTTCATTCGATAATGCACTGAGAATCGCTCTTGAATTTTCCAAATGACTTTCAACCACTTTATCGATCAAGGCCCTTCCCTCTGAAGTTAAAGAGACTTTGCAACTGCGTCGATCTTTATCATTAGCGGCACGTTCAACTAACCCACGCTGCACCATATGTTCAATACGGGTACTCATTGCACCTGAAGTTAACATAACTGACTGATACATTTCGGTTGGTGTGATTGGTGAATTGTGACGACGTAGTGTCGCAAGAATATCAAACTCAATAGCGCTCAGGTCAAAGGTTTTGAATGTTGCCTGTAATCGCTGTTCAATAATTTTATTCGCCCGGCATAAACGCCCGATAACACCCATCGGTGATGGGTCAAGATCTGGACGTTGTTGTTCCCACTGTATGAGTAAACGGTCAACGTGATCGTACTTCATGTTTTTTCCCTATTCATTTATTTTTGTGAAAAGATACTTGATAAAATTTGTATAGGCTATTATTTTAATTTATCTTTACATAAAGATACTTTTAAAAATGAAGTTTACAGTTAATTTTTAGCATCTATACCCAATGAATTGATAGATGAGACTGTAAACAAAGGAAAAATAACACAGGAAACTATAATGCTCCGTAATCTTATGCTTACTGCATTAGCACCAATTGTATGGGGAAGCACTTATGTTATTACTACTGAAATGTTGCCACCTAATACCCCCTTACTTGCTGCAACTCTCAGAGCACTACCTGCCGGAATTTTATTACTGTTAATTTGCCGTACATTTCCAAAGGGAATATGGTGGCTTCGTCTGGCTATTCTCGGGTTATTAAACATCGGCGCCTTTTTTTATTTCCTTTTTATGGCTGCTTGGTACCTTCCCGGCGGAACAGCCGCTTTGATTATGTCATGCCAGCCTATTTTTGTTATTTTGCTAAGTACCTTTCTACTCAAAACCCCGCTGACGAAAATGCATATCGTTTCAGCAATTCTCGGAATTATAGGTATTGCACTTCTCGTCACCAATGCAAACACTCGTTTAAACTGGCAGGGAATTATTGCTGGTTTTGCCGGTTGTGGCTGTATGGCATTGGGTGTTGTTTTAACCAAATATTGGAACCGCCCTACTAACTTATCGTTATTAAGCTTCACTGGCTGGCAATTAATGTTAGGTGGAATGATGTTACTGCCCGTGGCTATTTTAACTGAGGGAATACCTCACCAGATTACATTAACTAATATCTTCGGCTATGGTTATTTATGCCTTATCGGCGCAGTCTTTTCTTACATTATTTGGTTTAGGGGAATTGAAAAACTACCGGTTGTCACAATATCTTTTTTAGGTTTTATGAGTGCATTATCGGCGTGCATACTTGGCTTTGTTTTTTTAAAACAAACGTTTTCTTTCTTCCAATTTATCGGAGCCTGCATCATTATTACTGCGGTTTGGTTTTCTATACCCAGAAATAGGATCCAGACAGCTCCACAACCCTACAACCTTAAAAAGGCAAATTAAAAATAAAAGGAGCAGTACCATATGAAGTTAACCTTAATCTCTGGTAGTCAGCGTCAGAATTCTAATAGCCAGCGTATAGCCCGTTATTTGCAAAAATTGAGTAGTGAATATGGATTTACTGATATCAAATTTCTTGAATTATGTAATGTAGACCTTCCTCTTCATGATGGCTATACAACCGATATATCAGCAGAATCACATCCGTGGCAGGCAGTTGCTCATCATTTAAGAGACAGTGACGCTTTTATTTTTGTCTCTCCTGAATGGCATGGAATGGTACCACCAGCACTGAAAAATTTATTGTTATATTGCTCTGTGACCGAATTAGGACATAAGCCCGCATTATTAACCAGTGTTTCTAGTGGCCCAAATGGGGTTTATCCTATCTCCGAACTACGTATGACTGGTTTTAAAAATAACCATGTCTGTTTCCTGCCTGATCATTTAATTTTCCGTCAGGCTGGTAATTTAATTTCTCCTGAATTGGTTTGCAGTGATACAGCATTTGAAAATCGGGTTCACTATACATTAAAGCTACTTAAATCTTATGCCGAAGCTTTGAAGCATGTACGCGACGCTATTGGTGATGAAATGCAACAGTATCCGTACGGTATGTAAGGAAATTGTATTAAGTTTTAAAAATATATTTTCCGTCTTTCAGGTTGCAGCCTTACTGGCTGCAATTATTCACCCTAAGTCCCGTTTTTATATCTCTATATTCTTGGGAATGAAATGCCGGCTCCCTGTCTCTTATTTTATCCCCGTATTTGTCGTATCGGGCGATCAAAATTCATACTGCATCAAATGTGCTAAATTTAGTGGAGCGGCTTAGATTATTTCGCTTATCACATTAAAAGCCAGTCATTCTGTAATCCATTGCTAATTTCTATCTAAGAAAACAAAGGAGCTAATTTAATGGCCTGGTTACATGAACTTTTTAGCCTTTCTCCTGAAATTGCACTTTTTCTCGCTTTGGCTGGTGGCACATGGTTGGGGAGGTTCAAACTAGGAGCATTCCAACTGGGTGGTGTAGCCGGTGCACTGGTTGTAGCCGTGTTGATTAGCCAGGTTGGTGTCAGTATCGGCGACGGAATTAAAAATGTCCTATTTGCCCTGTTTATTTATGCTGTCGGCTTTGATAGCGGGCCTAAATTCTTTTCCTCACTGGGCCGTCAAACGCTACGTGAAGTCGCACTTTCTTTGGTACTGGCAGTGAGTGGGCTGTTGACACTCGTCGTCATGGCAAAACTTTTCTCTCTTGATCAAGGTACCGCTGCAGGCATCGCCGCAGGTGCATTAACACAATCCGCGATCATTGGCACCGCTGGTGCAGCCATTGCTAAACTTGATCTGGCTCCGGCACAGATACAGCAGTTGCAAGGCAACGTTGCCGTTGGTTACGCAGTGACTTACATCTTCGGTTCCCTTGGTACCATCATTATCTGCGTTAACATCCTGCCCAAAATAATGAGGCGTTCCATTCGGGAAGATGCGATGAAAGCCGAGCTGGATTTACTCAAAGGAGCACCTTTATTATCCGCAGACCAGACGCCTGCTCTACCGGGTATTGTGGGCCGTCTCTATGAGGCCGGGCCGGCAAAAAATATACACGTCTCAGAACTGGAAGCGTTAGCTTCTCCACAGTTCCCCGTTACGCTGGAAAGACTCAAACGCGGAGGAGAAGAAATTCATGTTACACCGGATCTTCTCCTTATGGAGAATGATGTTTTACTTCTGGTCGGACGCCGACAAGGTATTGTCGCTCTGGCTAAGCATCTGGGTAAGGAAGTGCTGACCGAACACGGGCCATCGATGGTCATGACAACCAGTGAAGCGTTGGTGGTAAACCCGGCCTTTATTAATAAGCGGCTTGCAGAACTCCGCACTCAGGTAGCCTCCGATGTACGTCATGGTATCTATGTCATCAGCATAAAACGTGGAGAAAATATGCTGACCCTCTCTGATGATACGGTCATCAAGCATAACGACGTGATAACGCTGTACGGCAGCGAACAGGATATTCAGCGAGCGATATCACTGGTTGGCGCTTCTCTGGTGAAAAGTATCAAGACAGATTTGCTTTTTCACTGTCTCGGTATTGCCGTTGGCCTGTTAATCGGCCTGCTAATAGTACGTATTGGCTCAGTACCTCTTACGCTGGGGAGTGGCGGTGGCGCACTGCTATCCGGTCTGCTTTTTGGCTGGTATCAGTCGCGTAAGCCACTGAGCGGTAATATCCCCAGCGGTGCCTCTTCAATCCTTCGTGATTTGGGGCTGGCCGGTTTTGTGGCCGTAGTAGGACTGCAATCAGGCCTGCAAGCGGTTGAAACCATTCGCTCAAGCGGTATTTCGATTTTTCTTATTGGTGTGGTGGTCACTGTTGTGCCGTTGATGATTACGCTGTTTATCGGACGTTATCTCCTACGCTATGACAATGCCGCCATTTTTGCCGGAGCCTTGTCGGGAACCCGCAGTGCTAATCCCGCTTTTGGTGAAGTTCTCAATAAAGCCGGCAATGCCATACCAACAGCTCCTTTTGCTGTGACGTATGGTTTAGCCAATGTGTTCCTGACTTTATTAGGCCCACTCATCGTTGCTATTGCGTAAGCCAATGTAACCTTTACAAGTGGAGTAAACTACATGTCTAAACAACAGGATAAGTATGCTGCTCTCAGTCCTTTTGAACTTAAAGATGCGTTGATCCAATTGGCGTCAAGTAAATCCGGACGCACGATGCTCAATGCAGGTCGTGGGAACCCGAACTTTCTGGCAACCTTACCGCGCCGGGCGTTTTGGCGTTTAGGTCTATTTGCCACTTCAGAAGCTGAGCTCTCCTATTCTTATTTGCCGCATGATATCGGTGGATTGCCCCGGATTGAGGGTATTGAGGCGCGCTTTGATGAGTTTCTGTCAGCAAACCATGACCAACCCGGTATCTCTTTTCTCGCCAGAGCCGTCAGCTACGTTCGTGATCAACTTGGTCTGTCAGCTTCTCAGTTTCTGCATGAAATGGTTGAGGGAATTCTCGGAGCCAACTACCCAGAACCTCCTCGTATGCAGCGGATTAGTGAGCAGATTACCCGAGAGTACATTGTAAAAGAAATGGTAGGCGGTCTGGTTTCAGCACATGATGTGGAACTTTTTGCTGTTGAGGGTGGCACAGCAGCAATGACTTATCTGTTCAATAGCCTACGCAATAATGGTCTGGTGAAAGTCGGTGATAAAGTGGCAATAGGCTCCCCCATCTTTACGCCTTATATTGAGATCCCTCAGCTTGAAGAT
Organism: Xenorhabdus sp. PB30.3; assembly: GCF_963895965.1. Lineage (NCBI taxonomy): Bacteria > Pseudomonadati > Pseudomonadota > Gammaproteobacteria > Enterobacterales > Morganellaceae > Xenorhabdus > Xenorhabdus sp. PB30.3. Next base: position 24,306 of record NZ_CAWQMW010000148.1, read on the forward strand.
TTTCAGCTTAAGACGGTGATGGTACAGGCGTCACCCAAAAACCGCTGGCAGTATCCCGACAGCGAGCTGGAGAAGTTGTTGGACCCTTCGGTAAAAATATTTTTCTGCGTAAACCCCAGTAACCCGGCTTCCGTTAAAATCGATGAGCATGGTTTGGAAAAACTGGCAGACATTATCCGTCAACGCCCTGATTTGATTATTCTTACCGATGATGTTTATGGCACCTTCGCTAATGATTTTAAATCCCTTTTCGCGACCTGCCCACGGAACACAATTCTGGTTTACTCATTCTCCAAATATTTTGGCGCAACCGGATGGCGTCTCGGTGTAATTGCGTTACACCGTAACAATATTCTCGAGCAGAAATTGGCTGCTTTACCTGCCAGTGAGAAAAAACGCTTGAATAAGCGTTATGAGTCCCTCACCCCTGATGTCAGTGCCCTGCGCTTCCTTGACCGGGTTGTTGCAGACAGCCGCAGCGTGGCGCTGAATCATACCGCCGGATTATCCACCCCACAGCAGATTCAGATGGTACTGTTTGCTCTGTTTTCCCTGATGGATAGTGATAATGGTTATAAATCCTCTGTAACCAAGATCATTCGTCGGCGTCAGGCGGTGCTATATCGTGAACTGGGCATTGTTCAGTCTGATGATGAAGAATCCGTTGATTACTATACGCTGCTTGATCTGGAGGAAATATCCCGCCGCATTTATGGTAATGCGTTCGCAACATGGGTGAAGGGTACGGTTGATTCAACTCAGTTCCTGTTTAAAATCGCTGAAGACACCGGCATTGTGATGTTGCCAGGTTCGGGTTTCGGCACACTGAACCCCGCAGGCAGAATATCGCTTGCCAACCTCAATGAGTATGAATATGCCACTATCGGCAAGGCGTTGAAAAAATTGCTTGAGGAATACTTTGTTGTTTTCACAAAAGAGGGAAAACACAAATCAAATGTCTCCCCGAGTAAAGTGAATAAAAAAGATCGTTCTAAGATAGATAGTTATTAAATTTAATAGGTGGCTATTAAGTTGAACTTCTATCAAAAAACGGAGCCTGGAAGACACGCTGATACGCCACTCGCCTGCTACGACGATAGAGTGCAAAACTTTGCACTCTATCGTTCAATGACCTTAGTCATCATGGAGCGGTTCGATTCAACGCTCTCAACAGACAAAATGCAACAAAAGCAGCAGCGATGTTATAAAACATTCCACTGACCAAGGCATTTTGGTATCCAATAAAAGCAGAAACACCTGTAATGTCTAATTTCCATTGAACCAGAATACTGACAATAGCAACCCCAAAAGCAGCACCAACTTGCTGTAGCGTAGAGACAATACCTGAAGCCATTCCGGCAAATTTGGCATGAACAAAAGCCAGCACAATATTAAGCAATGGTGTCATCACAAAACCCTGCCCGTACCCCAAAATGGTAACAACCGGAATGATTAACATTAAGTTAGAGTTAACCTGTAATTGAGCGATAACAACAGCCAAAACAATAAATGAGACAAAATATAGCAATGCTCCCGCCACAATAGCCCGATTCCCGAATCGTTTAACCCAGTAAGGCGCTGTGAGTGAAGATAAAACAAACCCAATACTGGCGGGTGCAAAAATTAGTCCGGCATCTATGGCAGCAAGACCCAGACCACTTTGTAAAAATAAGGCAAAAATAAGAAAGAATGAACTGGACGTGGAATAGATACACAAAACCAATAAGCAACCTAATCGGAACTGTCTGTTTTTCAGTAACTCGAAATTGAATAATGGCGTTTTTCCCTGATAGACATAACGCCTTTCATGTCGTACAAATTGTGACAACGTCACCAATGATAACAAGAGCAGTAACCAACACCATGCGGGCCATCCCAGGACTGGACCGACTAAAAGTGGCGACAATAAAGCAAAAATACCAATACCGGAAAGTGCGACGCCTCCCCAGTCCAACCCTGTTTTTTCCTTCGCCTTGCTCTCAGGAATATAACCAGAAAAAATCAGTGCCAGTATCCCGACAGGGATATTAACGAGGAAAATAGATCGCCATTGTAAATCCCAGAAATTGGCCGATATCATCCATCCGCCTAAAATTTGCCCTGCGATAGCAGCAAACCCTAAAGTCATACCCAGTAATCCAAATGCCTTGCGTGCGTTGTCCCCCTCGAAATTAACACGAATACAGGCATATACCTGTGGAAATAATAGTGCGGCAGCAAGGCCCTGCAAGAAACGAGCGATAATTAAAGTATTTGCGGTTGGCGCTAAACCACAAAGTAATGATGTGAATGTAAAGGTAAGAATACCCAACTGGAATAACCGCCGTCTGCCAAACAAATCGCCTAAGCGACCACCGGTAATCAGCAATAAACCGAACCCAATTTCATAGGTCACAATGACCAGCGTAACCTGAAATATACTTGCCTGTAAGTGGGTCTGAATATTGGTAACGGCAATATTGACAACAAACAAATCAAAAATAGTCACAAATCCAGCCAGTAATAATACTGACAGGGCTAAATAATCCCTTTTAGTCATAATCAAAACCCTCTCGCTATTTGAAATGAAGAGGATTTTAGTTCTCATATTATCCTGTTACAATTTAACCAATTATACTATTACTAAAAGCAATAGGATTGAGCTTAATGTCAAAGTTAAAAAGAACTCGTACTGAATTGGCCAATTTTTTGCGTACTAAAAGAGAAAGTATCAGCCCTGAATCTGTCGGACTACCGCACATTGGCCGACGGAGAACATCGGGATTAAGACGTGAAGAAGTCGCGGCTTTAGCTGGTGTTGGCCTGACATGGTACACATGGTTAGAACAAGGTCGGGAAATTGGAGTATCGGCAACTTTTTTGGATAATATCGCCAGCGTTTTTAAACTCAATTCAGCAGAACGGCGACATCTCTATTTACTGGCTCATATGCGTGAACCTATTACCACCAGCCAGACGCGAAGTTTTATTTCTCCCCTGATCAAACGATTGATGGGAGATTTATCTCCTCATTTAACGTATGTATTAAATCTATATTGGGATGTGCTGGAATTTAACCAGCAGGCCGATGAGTATTTTCATTTCAGCCAGATAAAAGATGAGCAACGCAATTTATTATGGCTGTTATTTACCAATAATCACTACCGTGAATTATTACCAAATTGGCAACAGGATGCTTATAAAATGTTAGCCAGTTTCAGACGCGATTATGCAATAGCCTCAAAAGATAGTTATGTTCAGGAGCTGGTGAATAAATTACTTAAAATTTCCCCTGATTTTTATGAAATGTGGCATCGGCATGAAATCTATGAACCCTGTAATGGAATGCGGTCGTTGAGTATTAATCAGCAGATTACTTCTTTTGAGTACACCTCAATGACCATTGATTTAGAAAAATATCTACGTTTAATTGTTTATGCGAAACTGACACCCTCCTCGCTTTAAAAAACAGGAACTTTATCAATACAAGATATCCGTAGAGAAACAGTAAATGAAAAATACCCCAATACTGGTTGCCGCAGCAATAACCGCCCTGTTGTTAAGCGGCTGTGCAACACCAAACCGTAATACCATTTCACCAACACCCTCGCAGGTTTGTCGTACAGGTGATCCCATGATCCAGACTACGCTCTATTTTGGACTGAACCGTCCGTCAGGGCCGGTGATTACTGCCGCCGAGTGGCAAACATTCATCGACCAACAGGTCACGCCGCGCTTTAAAGATGGATTGTCGGTATTTGATGCTAAGGGACAGTGGTTAGGCAACGATGGCAAGCTGGCTCGCGAAAACAGCAAAGCGTTACTGTTAATCCATACTCAGGGCAAGAAGAGCGAAACAAATATCGAGGCGCTACGCAGCAGCTATAAACAGCAGTTTGCGCAAGATTCAGTAATGCGGGTAGATGCGCCGGTATGTGTAGCGTTTTGAGAGATATCCCGGCAATACGCCGGGATAAGGGATCCTTACTGACACCTGAATAAATTAGTACAAATTGTCTTTCAGTCTCTGATCTAAGTGAGTGTCGTATTCAACATCATCAAACTCACTTTTGCTCAATGCCTTGAGAACATAGCCCGGGCTGGGTAAGGCACTACGATCAATCTGAGTTGATGCATCCCATAAACCTGAACGCATAATGGCGCGGCTGCATTGGAAGAAAACTGCATCAACCGTAATCCGCAATACAGATTGCGGTAAAATATTACGATGGGCAAAACGTTCTAATATTGACGGCGTAACCAGAATTTCTGCCCGACCATTAATACGCAGTGTCTCGCCAATACCCGGAATTAACAGTAACAATGCAACACGATTATCATGCAGAATATTACGCAGGCTATCAATACGATTATTTCCCCTTCGATCAGGCAAAATTAGCGTCTTCTTATCCTCGATATGAATAAATCCCGGCTGATCTCCCCGGGGTGAAGCATCCAGCCCGTCTTCACCCGCAGTCGCCAACATGGCAAATGGTGCTGCTTCAATAAATGGACGATAAGCCGGATGAATATGGTCAGTTTCTTTAAATACAGAAGCCCCTACTGGCTTTCCGTAAATTTGCTCAAGTTCAGTAATATCAGTAACAATTTTATCCATTATGGAATCTATCCTCATATCAACCCGTAATAGGCTCTGTTTTATAGGGTAGGCGTATTTAATTGCGAAAATGCATCACATATTCAGAATGCCCTGTCACCTCATCTTTACCCTCTTCCGCTACATAAAAACCTTGTGACAGGTAAAAATCATAACTGCTTTTATTTTCCTGATAGACGGACAGGGTAAGTTCAGTTCTGCGACTTTTAGCATCCATGATTAATTTCTTACCCACTCCCTGCCCCTGACTATCAGGTGATACAAAAATTGCAGCTAATATATCATTATGTAACGCATAAAAACCGATGACCTTTTGGTTTTGAGTATAAACATACACTTCGGATGCCGGAATATAGATATTCCTCATATTTTCAATCTGGGATTGCCAGAAATCAGCCGCGACGAAGTGGTGTGCTTTAATGGATGCCTCCAACCAGATTACCAGAACCGTGTCCATATCTTCTCTTAAAAATTTTCTGATCATTATTATTCCAATGTTTTCTCTTTTTTGAGTACAGATATGATAAATGAAGGTTTAATGAAATTTGGAGGATAAGGAATTATTTTTTAGTAGAGTAAAAAATCCCCCACTACTGCGCACGACATTCTTTTCAGAAGTAAACCCTAGATCCAAAAAAATTTTTTTGGAATTATAT